>JXSN01000476.1 GCA_001276605.1 Achromatium sp. WMS2 | reverse complement strand
GCCTGATGGGTAGTTTGACTGGGGCGGTCGCCTCCTAAAGGGTAACGGAGGCGCCCAAAGGTTCCCTCATCCTGGTTGGTAATCAGGTGGTGAGTGTAAGTGCACAAGGGGGCTTGACTGTGAGACTGACGGGTCGAGCAGGGACGAAAGTCGGGACTAGTGATCTGACGGTGGCTTGTGGATGTGCCGTCACTCAACGGATAAAAGGTACCCCGGGGATAACAGGCTGATCTTGCCCGAGCGCTCATAGCGACGGCATGGTTTGGCACCTCGATGTCGGCTCGTCGCATCCTGGGGCTGGAGTTGGTCCCAAGGGTTGGGCTGTTCGCCCATTAAAGCGGCACGCGAGCTGGGTTCAGAACGTCGTGAGACAGTTCGGTCCCTATCCGCTGCGCGCGGAGGAATCTTGAGAAGGGCTGTCTTTAGTACGAGAGGACCGAGACGGACTGACCTCTGGTGTGCCAGTTGTTCTGCCAAGAGCATGGCTGGTTGGCTACGTCGGGTTATGATAACCGCTGAAAGCATCTAAGCGGGAAGCATGCTTCAAGATGAGGGTTCCTGCAGGAGTGTTCCTGGTAAGGTCTCCGAGAGATGATCGGGTTGATAGGCCAGATGTGGACGCATTGTAAGGTGTGGAGCTGACTGGTACTAATAGACCGAGGACTTGTTTTAACATAGGTTACACGAGTGTGTAGAGTGTTTGCATTCACTATACGGCTCCCAGCCCCTGACACGGGGTGGCGCCAATCCCCCCCTTTGATCCTTTGTGTGGGGTGGGGGGTTCTAGTTTTTTCCGGTGGTCATAGTGGAAGGGCCACACCCGGTCCCATTCCGAACCCGGTCGTTAAGCCTTCCAACGCCGATGGTACTGCATGAGGGATCGTGTGGGAGAGTAGGACACTGCCGGAACATAAGTGATACGGGGTGGGTGTGGATACGAGTAGGTATCCACACCCACCCCACTCCTTTATATACGCTTTATATACGCCCCTGCACCTCCCAGTTGTAGACGTTATGTATCCATAACCCTAGTCGGTATTAGTGTAATGCGTTGACTAGAACACGGTTACCCTGGAACAGGGTATCGATGCTGCTGTGCTCTACCAGCCGTAACTGTTTGCCATGCTAGAAATAGGGAATTTAGTGGTTAGATCATCGAGTCCCCGTCAACCCACAGCATTCTTGGATGGTCATGATCATCCGATACCTGGATAAAACCAGCCC
>JXSN01000475.1 GCA_001276605.1 Achromatium sp. WMS2 | reverse complement strand
TATTTGACAGTTAGCTGACAGCTTTTGTCAGATTTGACAGGTTTTAATATTTATTGTTTGTGACCTTGACAGTGGTTTGGTCATAGTCGATACTTAATGACAGTACTCTGCTAATACCAATAAAATAGAAGTACAGCACTGAATTACATTGTTATATTAGTATAGGCTAATTAATACCCACAAGGATGTCGAATAAAGTTACAGGTAGTTATAGTACCCTAGTTACTATTTGGGATTATATAGCGTGGCAAAAACTGTCATTTTAGGGGCCGGATTTTCTGGTCAATATGCAGCCCTGGTACTTGCAGATGCTTTAAAAGGCAAGGGCAAGCATGAGATCATAGTGGTTAACCCCACAAGCACATTCACTTACATACCCTCACTGATTTGGGTTGGCGTTGGCCAGATGCAAGTAAAAAGGACCCAAGTCTCAATCAAGCCGGTTTACAAACGCAACGGAATCCAGTTGATCCAAGGACTAGCTACTGAGGTGCATCCAGACGAAAGATACATCATAGTTGACCCACGGGATGGTGAATCTAAAGAACCTATTCGGGTTGAGTATGATTACCTCATAAATGCTACTGGACCACATTTAAACTTTGAAGCTACCCCCGGATTGGGACCAGAGAATGGATATACCCACTCCATATGCACTCCTGACCATGCGGTGCAAACTGCTAAGCGCTACCTGGAATTAGTAGAAGAATTAAAGAAAGGGCGTAAGGCAACTTTTGTCATGGGTACTGGCCATGGAACCTGTACCTGCCAAGGGGCAGCATTTGAGTTTATATCATTGATTCACAATGATTTAAAAGACAAAGGGCTGCGGAACCAAGTAGATTTGCGCTGGTTGTCCAACGAACCTGCTTTGGGTGACTTTGGGATAGATGGCCTCGAAACCCAGATGGGACCGATCACCTTTACGGGTAGAGATTTAGCTGACGCCTTGTTTAGGGATTACAATATTACTGCGAAAATCAGGAGTCATGTAACCAAGGTCGACGAAAATACCATATATTCGGAAGATTACGAAGGCCACGAAAGCGAAACTCGTTACGACTTTGCCATGCTAATTCCCCAATTCAAGGGCAAAGCGATCCGCTACTTAGACAAAGACGGCAATGACCTATCAGGGAAGCTTTTAAATCCGGCCGGATTCATGAAAGTGGACGCGGTGTACGGCAAATCCTATGAAGACCTAGATGGTCCGGATTGGCCAAAAA
>JXSN01000474.1 GCA_001276605.1 Achromatium sp. WMS2 | reverse complement strand
CAA
The DNA here is from genome assembly GCA_001276605.1 of Achromatium sp. WMS2. Classification (GTDB taxonomy): domain Bacteria; phylum Pseudomonadota; class Gammaproteobacteria; order Chromatiales; family Chromatiaceae; genus WMS2. The sequence continues at coordinate 1,224 of JXSN01000474.1, read as the reverse complement.
CGCAATTTAACTAATGCTGTTAGAACTTATTGAAAAACGCTAATAACACCAACTTAACACAAAGGTAATACAGTTACATGTTTGGTTTCGGAAAATCTAAATCATCAACCTCAACCCAGCCTGAGCCTAACGCTTCTAAGACCTTATTCGGACGCCTCAAAGCCGGCCTCACCAAATTACGCCATAACCTAATTGATGGCCTAACCAATTTAGTGCATGGTCGCAAAACCATAGATGCCGACTTGCTAGAAGAGTTAGAAACCCTATTAATAACTGCCGATGTAGGCTACCGGAATAGCATGCGCAACTTCCGTGGCTATTAGGCGACTTGGATTTAAGCGCGCTGGATAGAGGTACAACAGTACTACGGTACCCAGGGCGCCAGCTCCCACTGAGGTAAGGGTTACCAAGATTCCAATGATGGCACCTGCAACTATCGTTATAACCTCCCCTTGTATTCCGGATATGTCTTGAGCTACCTCTGATTTTATGGTCAAATTTTGTAAAATTGGTTGAAAGATCAAACCTATTCCAGCCCATAAAATCGCCGCCGCGATGAGCTGTTTGATAAACATGGTGTCTTTATGGCCTGCACTTATGTAACTTAACCAAAATAATGTTACAATGGTTGCGGGAATGCTTCCATACCATAGCAGTTTGGTTATTTGCCAATCGATTAGGTCCTTGTTAAACATAACCTTTGAGGCAGCTATTTTGGTAAATGATGCAAACCAGAGGTCAGTACCAACTGCCGTTTGGGGTGCTAGACCAAATAATAACATTAACAGGGGGGTCATCAAGGCGCCGCCACCCACTCCAGTCAACCCCACTAAAAACCCAGTACCAAAGCCGGTAATGATCAATAGCCACGTCATGTAATCTTTCCTAATTTAGGTAACCTTCAGTCATATCACCGATATTCCGCATCAGGAATTATAACCATTTGATAACAATTATATTTGTATTTTTATAACAAAAATAAATATCATTAATAATTAACAAGTTATATAGCAGCTGCGGAATATCGGATATCACCAATAGAGAACACCATATTGGTTGGCCTCTAACTATGGTACAGTGTACCCTGGTGTCCAACGCGTCGGGTGCGAAGCATGGTTAAATAGGATACACTCAGGCATGCAGACTGAAATATTTTGCCTGTAAAAAACTAAAATCTCCTTTCCCATCCTGCAATATTATATTTGTAACTATCGATATTAAAAA
>JXSN01000473.1 GCA_001276605.1 Achromatium sp. WMS2 | reverse complement strand
GTTGAGAACCATCCGCATTCACTTGCCAGGCTACGGGCGGGGTAAAAGAAATTATAGGTTGATCAGCGTGGGACACTTCTAGGCTTCCAGAAGCATTGATCGCCAAATTACCACCAGCTACCGTCAGTTGAATGGCATTAGGATCGGCACCGGGGGCCAGGGTGAAAAGTTTTTCCACGTTTTTACCGCGAGCGCTAAGACTTACCTCAATGCCAGGCCACACCGCTCCCAGGTTAACTTGAGCATAGGTTGGAATTCCCTGCTGCCACTTGCTACTATCATTGCCGCGGAAATAATTAACCTTGGTCGACTGGGGATTATCCCCAGTGGGCTGCGGCTGCCCGTTGTGAAAGCGTTCTACCACGGTCCAACCTGGTGCTGCCTCAGTATCTGGTTGGTGCGAGGGCTGGTGCGAAGGCCGCTTAGAATGGCGCGCTTGACCACCCAAACTCCAGACCAAATCACCACTTTTAGTCACAAACAATGGCCCGGCTAAGGTTCGAGCCTGAAATGCCACTTGCGGATCCACTTGTCCTACGTTGGCTTCGAATGGCACCGCCAGATTAGCCAAGGCAGCTGTGACTTGGGCCTTATCCGGCACCGGATTGGGGGAATCTGCCTTAGTACCTACCGTTGCACCTAAGGCTAAATTGGCCCATAGCAACCATAGTATCAATATACTATTGAACTTGCGAATATTCATAAATACCTCTTTGGTATTTAATTATATATTGATTACATAATGCTATGGAAACACTATGCACCTTATGTAAAAGCGTTGGCTGCAAGATTTTGAGACTTACTTTTATACTCATGCCACTGTATAGATTTAAATAGTAGTTGTCAAGTTCATTTACTGTAGTGGGACAATATTGCAGTTACTGCTAATAATATTAAGGATTTAGTACGGTGGAGCTGTAGGTTACCACATTGGATATTGATAATTTATGCGCTAAACTGTATAATAGTCGTTATGAAAACCGACCGTCCCATCGTCCCATATACCAATTTTTAGCCACCGGTACCGAGGCCTTAGCGGTATTAACTGGTATTCGCTTGTCCGGTGCCTATCAATTTTCGTCTCCAACCCTCAAAGGTAGCGAACGCCGCATTGATGCCATGTTTGCATCCGAAGGCGCAAGGTAGATAAAATGGAATTTCAGTGGAATGAGCAAACGGGGTCCATTATTAGCACGTAGGGTGTAATAACCAACGGGCATTGTACCA
>JXSN01000472.1 GCA_001276605.1 Achromatium sp. WMS2 | reverse complement strand
TTGGAAGAAACCTTTGATAATTTTCCCGCGGTAACTGCCGATCAAGAAAATCTGCGGATGCCAAATGGTCGCAGTATCTTCGACATTGGCAGTAATGTCTGGACTTATTACGGTAGTTATGTATTATATTGGATGGCCCTGGTAGCCCTACTACGTTCTGGTCTAATTCCAGTTAATTTGTTTGCATTTTTACTAGGGTGGCTGGCTTGGGAAAGTTTTGTATGGGGTAGCTGGATAGCATTTGAGTCCTTTAGTTTTGAGCAAACCAAGGCGCAGTTGGAGCCGATTATTTTGCACCAAACTGACACCTATTTTGCTGCTATGCGGATTGCTCTAACTGATCCTAGTAATACCGGGCCATTTCAGGTTTTATGGAACGTAGAACAGGCCTGGCAAGGTGCGGTAAGTACGCTGTTTTCTAATTAACGATATCCAAAATAATACAAAATGGACGCCAGCAGCATTGACTGGATCCAATTTGGTAATACCGGAAATATATCATAAACTGCTAAAACCAGTAGCAGTAAGCTGATTAATACCACATAAAGCGCCAGGAGGTGGGCATACCATATTGCGAACCAGCTGGGTGGGGCTTTGGGGTCAGTTGGCCACAGCCAGTTGATAAAATCCCTAAACATGGCACCGGATAAGTAAGAGGAAAACGGACCTAGCAAGATTAAGGCGTTGGAATCAAATACACGGCGTTGTTGCATCAACATAATTAGTGTTACAATAAAGAAAAAAGTAATTAAGCCTCTAACTGATCCTCTCGGTAGCCATAGTGGATTTTCAGTGGTAGATACTGTCGAGTCACATGCCGGTTCCAGCCCATAGTTTAGAGGCGTTGCTGCCCCACGTCGTGCTGAAAAATAGTGGGTTAATACTATCATTAAGGTCTCAGCTAACAGGAAGCTAGGGGTTACGTTAACCAGCAACATCTGCTGGCAAGCTACGATTACTACAACTAAAGACGCTATCGCACGTATACTACCGCTTGGTAAGCCTAAAGGTCGAATATGTTTATTGTTCATATGGCTCCGTAAGTAAAAAGTTAACAAATTAACTGGAATTAGACCAGAACGTAGTAGGGCTACCAGGGCCATCCAATATAATACATAACTACCGTAATAAGTCCAGACATTACTGCCAATGTCGAAGATACTGCGACCATTTGGCATCCGCAGATTTTCTTGATCGGCAGTTACCGCGGGAAAATTATCAAAGGTTTCTTCCAA
>JXSN01000471.1 GCA_001276605.1 Achromatium sp. WMS2 | reverse complement strand
GAATGTATAATACAGTTTTTTGCGTACAATTCAGTACAAATGGTACATACACACCTACAGCAATCAAAAATTTCAGTGGGTGTATCCCAATGAAATGGAACAAATTTTCTCTTTGTATCAAACACCAAATCCTTCAAAAAGTATTTTGTATCGATTTTCTACACATTTAATTTTCTCAAAAATAAAGAGGAATCATGGCAACTTATTAGAGTAATCACAAAACAAGCCCAAAACAGACCATCTGGATAATGTACAAAAATGTTAGACACACAATGATCATGTGTCCATCCATTATAAGAACAAATTTGGATGTATTAGTATCAATTTTTGGAGAAGAAGTTTCAATCAATCCATTACCCCAAAACAGTTGTGAGATGATCATACTTGGAGCAGATCATTTCAATGAAAGATTGAATTTCTTTATATACAGATAAAACAATTCTAGCATCAGGATGCTAGCTGAGGAGATAGACAACAATTATCAGGGAGAATAATAGTCATATCAATAGACATGAATGGTTTAATTCAAATATCAACTGTAATGCAGAATAATTTCCTCTTGTTCTTGTCCAAATAAGGACTAACTTCAATGTAATAATAAAACTTAATTTGTTCTTCATTCCTCCACGAAGCAATATTTTTTCTTGGTAATGTTTCCACTCTCTGTTTGTGGTGTATAGGTTGAAAATAATCATGCAGTTGTTTGAAACATACATAATAAAAACCAGTAATCACGATCATAGATTCCACCTTACCACTGTAAAAAACTTTCATAAAATAACTTCTAAAAAGATATTGCACTGAAGAATGTGGTATACATGCAGGTTGGTAATTAGTAATACAATTGGGTTTCTACTCTTTATTTAAAATAAATAAACAAGACACAAATAGCAAAATATTATCTTATATCACGGTGAGAAACTTGTTCTATTCTTGTTAAAAATGTTTTTTATGACCATATGTTAATAAGTTTTTATGAAGGGAAATATCATATGCATATATTAGTAAATATAGACATATTAATATAGAATAATAATATGACATGAATTGAGATTTTTTGTTTTTGAGAAAATTAAATGTGTAGAAAATCGATACAAAATACTTTTTGAAGGATTTGGTGTTTGATACAAAGAGAAAATTTGTTCCATTTCATTGGGATACACCCACTGAAATTTTTGATTGCTGTAGGTGTGTATGTACCATTTGTACTGAATTGTACGCAAAAAACTGTATTATACATTC
>JXSN01000470.1 GCA_001276605.1 Achromatium sp. WMS2 | reverse complement strand
CTAATTTGTTTGATTATCATCTCTACCACCTGGACTACTGAGGCAATAACTGCAATGTAACAGATTAATCTTAAAAACTCTATATTCAAGTGTACCAATAACCAATTGACACCGTAAGCGCAGATACTGCTAATTAACATCACAAAGGTAGTAGCTAATCCCATATTCCAGGCTGTCGCCCGTAGCCTAAACTTATTAGAACAGGCGGGCAAAAATACTCCCCAACCATAATCTATTGCCAGGATTATACAATGTTACCGAATCAACAAGAGCAAGTTACTTTAGACACTTTTCTGCGTGGTTTATGGCGCGAAAATGCAGTATTTGTCATGTTACTTGGCATGTGTCCAACATTAGCCGTCACCAACTCCACCATAAATGCACTAGCCATGGGATTAGCCACTACCTGCGTTCTCATAGCATCCGGTGCCCTAGTCTCCTTAATGCGTTCCATAATTCCCAAGCAAGTACGAATTGCGGCTTATATCATTATAATTGCTACTTTTGTTACCATGGTTGACTATGCAATTCAAGCAATTAGCTTAGACTTGTATAATGCACTTGGAGCTTTTATTTCACTCATTGTTGTAAATTGCATAATCCTAGGCCGTGCTGAGGCCTATGCCTCCAAGCAAAATGTAACTGCATCAGTAGTAAATGCTTCTGGTGTTGGCCTAGGTTTTACCCTAGCCCTGTTATGTCTTGGTACGGTGCGTGAATTATTAGGCAAAGGCACCATACTGGGCATACAACTGTTACCTAGTAGCTTTCAACCTTGGGTAGTAATGATTTTACCACCTGGTGGTTTCTTCGTACTGGGAGCTTGGCTATTGTTATTTTCTTGGATTAAGCAACGCCAAGCCAGAAAATCTGTTGCCAAATAAGCGTGCTATTATAGCATGTATGCAAGCATTAACTTAATTTTGGGTTTAACACATCGAGGCATTTATTGAATGGCCAATGAGTCCTTAGTTTTTATTTTTTTAAACGCTGCAATAATTAATAACTTTGTATTAGCTATGTTTTTGGGTATCTGCCCATTCTTAGGGGTATCAGCTAAGCGGGCGACAGCCTGGAATATGGGATTAGCTACTACCTTTGTGATGTTAATTAGCAGTATCTGCGCTTACGGTGTCAATTGGTTATTGGTACACTTGAATATAGAGTTTTTAAGATTAATCTGTTACATTGCAGTTATTGCCTCAGTAGTCCAGGTGGTAGAGATGATAATCAAACAAATTAG
>JXSN01000469.1 GCA_001276605.1 Achromatium sp. WMS2 | reverse complement strand
TAATTAATAAATTGATTAAAATTTGTGGGTACTGACACTAATGAGATTACTAATAAAGGAAATAGCGTCAACATCTTAATGCCATGCGCAAGAGATTGAAAATCAATGGAGTTATTTTTATCATTTTTATTAGGTTTTATAGTACTATAATTAACCTCAGCGTATTCTAGCTGCAACAGTATCGCCCTGAACAATATCCAGAAAAATTTAGTGAAATTAGGCGCGCATTTGAAGAAGCAAAGAAAGATTTATCCCGTACTCATAAAAAAAAGTGCTCCTGAGCCAGAAGTAGTTACATTAACGACACAAGATGCTGTTACTGTTCATGAAAATTCTGATGACCACAATAATGCTATGGCATCAGTTACTATAGAACCGCACGTAGATGTTGAGAATACGGAGATTAATGACCCTAGTAGGGCTTATATACTTCTAGGGGAATCAACAACCGACCAGCCCAAGTCGGTTGAAGATTTAACGCTTGATGACTTTGTATTAGACCCCGAGGTTGTAGTAGCTCTGCTTGGTATGAAGTTCGACTCCTCCATGCGACTTTATACTGCACCTGACCCCGAAGATGAGATACCAGTAGTAACCGTAGATTCAAATATTTATGATTCAATTGAAAACAATAACCAAGGTAAAACTATACAGTTGGCGAAACTGCAAGAGGAGCTTTATGCGAATTTTACAGCTATTCCACAAGATAGAGAGCCTTATTGCCAGCAAGATATCAGTGATCTCCTCTTACATTGGCAAAAATCTGAATATAAGGATGATAGCTGCATAAATAATATTTTAAACCATCCAGATACCCAAGAGCTTAGCAAAATACTTGCTACTAGCGATATGGTATTAGCTTGGATCATATCCAATATACAGATAGTTACAAGTCGATTTAGCTGTCGCCTTAACATGCAACCAGAGGATTTGCTGAAATTAAATCAATTGTTTGGATGGTCTAACATGGAAAGGCAACTGTCGGCCAAATACCAAGATAATAGCAATTTTAGATTGCTATTGCTGGCGATAAAATCTGGTCAGAACAAACTAATCTTAAATATACTGTTGCAGCTAGAATACGCTGAGGTTAATTATAGTACTATAAAACCTAATAAAAATGATAAAAATAACTCCATTGATTTTCAATCTCTTGCGCATGGCATTAAGATGTTGACGCTATTTCCTTTATTAGTAATCTCATTAGTGTCAGTACCCACAAATTTTAATCAATTTATTAATTA
>JXSN01000468.1 GCA_001276605.1 Achromatium sp. WMS2 | reverse complement strand
GAATTGAGACCAACATTGGCATATTGCACGAAAGTGGACACAAGGAACCATGGATCGTAGCAATGGATTGCATTCCAAATGCTGCATCTGTGCGTGACTATGGATTGCGCTGGTGCATTGAGCCAATGTTTTCTGATTTCAAAAGCCGCGGTTTTGGTTTGGAAGATACGCAATTACGTTATTCTTTGTACAATTGATTTATTATATACTAAAGTGATAGGTGGTAAGAACAAGTACATAATAGATAATTCTTTACCTGCTTCAGATTCTATTACCCTACCAGATCTCATCCAAATTGGGGCATTTTCCGCAGTCGCGGTGTCCTTGGCGACAGTTATTGGGATTGAAAGCCTAGCTGGTATGGGATATTCAGCCACGGTAATTGATAATTTTGCGCGATTTAACACTTTACTATATACTGCCTCCCAACTAGGATCAATTTCTTATTTTTTACACCAGGAGCACAAGTAGCCCATTAGGGTGAGGATTTTATGGCGGGATTAACTGTATGCCTCCCGCCGTAGGTGTAAGTACAAAGAATGGTGCGATACTTACTTAGTACCTTGGATTTTTATTAGCATATAACGTTATCTCATACGTTGATCCAAAATTAGTGCTAGCTTCAGTACATAACCGCGATTGTTTATCGCTAATTATACTCAGAAAAGTCTAAGTTTTCCTTACGTATTTTAGTTTGGTTCCGACATATTGAATTATGCTGTAGAAATTAATGCTTGTGGTTAGAGGAGGTCGTATGTTCCAACTTGAACAACTCAATTGCCTTAAATATGGATATGGCAGACTTTTGGTATTTTTATTCATAATTTGGATGTGGGCCGGGTTGACAGCGGCTGATACTGGAAGGAAATATGCCTTAGTGGCTGGCATCAGTGATTATAATAATGCCAGTGGAATTGGCAGGTTGAAATACGCACGTGCAGATGCGGAGGCCTTGGCACAAGCATTAAAGCAGGCGGGGTATAGGGTGCAGCTAGTGGTGGATCATAGTGTGGTGAAAGGTTTTTTGTTGAGAACGTTACGGCAGCTTGCTGGTTTTTTTGCAGCACTTTTGACCAAAGTCGTCCTATTCTGCAAATCCATCCCATCCCGACACGCGTCTAACAACACCATACGCTGCCCAGCTCGGGTTTTTTGCAGCAACTCCAATACCTCCCCTACCGGCAGCCCATCACTGCTAACGGTATCAGCTGTAACCCCATACAGAGCTAAATAATCCCGACCAT
>JXSN01000467.1 GCA_001276605.1 Achromatium sp. WMS2 | reverse complement strand
TTGGATTGTGATAGCATCGAGCAGTTGTTACGGTAATAAATCAATTTCTGTAACTACTTACCTCGCCCCTGCTCCTCTCCATAGACCTCACCCTGCCCCCTCTCCATTGATGGAGAGGGGGGAAGCGCGTCTGGGAGTGTGGGCGTCTCGCCTGCTAGGAAGGCGGAACATTTACAATCCCATTTTTTTGCCAACATTGCGAGAACGTAAAGATGACTTGTTGCTGCTTGCTGATTATTTAGTGCAAAAATATTCTAAAAAAATGAATAAACCAGTGCGAAGGATTAGTACCACAGCTATCAATATGATGCTCGCATATCATTGGCCTGGTAATGTGCGGGAACTTGAGAATTGCTTAGAATACGCTGTGCTCCTTAGCACAGATGGGGTCATCCATGGTCATATGTTACCACCTACATTGCAAATTCCAGATGCCGCGTCTGAGAACCCTCAGGGTACTTTAAAAACAAGGATTGAGATTTTGGAAAAAGATGCTGTTGTGGATGCACTAAAACGTTCAGCGGGCAATGTTACCGCAGCGGCTCAAGATCTTGGAATTACACCACGTATGGTGCGCTATAAGATGAAAAAGTTTGGTATATAGTGGATATTTTCCGTACTTATAAGCCAGGTAGGGTAAATCTATAATTGGCGGGATTCACTGCGTTTCTCCCGCCCTACGGGTAAAGATGGCCCTCACCCCGTCATTCCGGCAGGGATTGCCGGAATCCAGAAGCCAGGGACGAGTAAATCCCAAATGGTGCAATGCCCGCAAAATTGTGAGCGTGGACGTCCCGTCCGCAAAAATAATTGGGCTTGTAAGTGTCCCGCCCTCCTAGCAGGCGAGACGCCTGCACTCCCCGACGGGCTTTCCTCATCTCCATCAATGGAGAGGGGGTAGGGGGTGAGGTCTATGCAGGTGGTGTAAATCTATAATTGGCGGGATTCACTGCGTTTCTCCCGCCCTACGGGTAAAGACGGCCCTCACCCAGTCATTCCGGCAGGGATTGCCGGAATCCAGAAGCCAGGGACGAGTAAATCCCAAATGGTGCAATGCCCGCAAAAATAATTGGGATTGTAAATGTTCCGCCTTCCTAGCAGGCGAGACGCCCACACTCCCAGACGCGCTTCCCCCCTCTCCATCAATGGAGAGGGGGCAGGGTGAGGTCTATGGAGAGGAGCAGGGGCGAGGTAAGTAGTTACAGAAATTGATTTATTACCGTAACAACTGCTCGATGCTATCACAATCCAA
>JXSN01000048.1 GCA_001276605.1 Achromatium sp. WMS2 | reverse complement strand
TGGTATAAAGCGTTGTGGGTTGGCGATGGGGGTGTAGGGGAAGGCTTGGCCAATGATTGCGATTTTAGCTCCAGCTACTTCGCGAATTGTATACGGTTTAAATGCGCGACCGGTGTCTGGGTTAAAGTCACGAAAATCTTCCAGGCGATAATCAAATAGGGCTTCATCTCGTACTTGGATATTGTGTGCGACGAACTCTCCTTTAAAGTTTTGTATATTGCGGATGACTTCGGTATCATTATAGGTAAACTCCCAGTGGCCGGTCATGATGTCTACGCCTAACAGGTTGCAGGCTTGTACCATGTCTTGGCCACGGGTCCAGTATGCGGTACCGGATCCTTGCCAGGTATCACCGCCGTCTAGGAGCAGACTATTGCCAGGCCCGGCCTCTGTCCGCATTTGTTCTATTAGGGTTTTAAGATGCGCAAAACCACCTACAGTTCCGTATACGGTTGCTGCTTTGGCAAAATCTAAGTAACTAAAGGCGTATGCTTCTTTGGTGTTAGGTTGGATATTGAAGTGTTGTAACAGTTTTTTGCCTACCAGGTGCGGAATTTTGCCGGCTGCGGGTCCGATTCCTAAATTCATACTTGGTTCACGGAAGTATATAGGATTTAGTTGGGCATGGGTATCGGTAATATGTAACAATCTGAGGCTGCCGAATTTGGGTGCTGCGTAGGCACTTGCGCCTGCTGCCAGTAGATTGGTTGGAACTATGCCCGCGATACCGGCTAGACTGAGTATGCGTACGAATTCGCGCCTGGACATATTCATATTGTTAACCACTTAAATAATATGGGTAAGGTTTAATGCTCAACGTGCTAAAATAAGAATTAATTCATATCATGAATAAAGGTTCATTTCAACCCCTCACTGGTGAACGTCGTCTAACTTTGTACGATATATTGCCACTTATGGCCGCTGATGGTTTGATTCAAGTTCAGCAAGTTAATGATTTTCAACGCCTTTGGGATAAGATCAGTAGTAATGATATTCACATTCATCCCCTGGTATGGATAGCGAATAAGAATCTTAATGATTTGCGTACTGAAAATACCAAATTGACTTTAGAAAATCTCACTATTTGGTTAGCTGATCGCCTGTCTCTACAGTTTTTTCGCATTGATCCGCTTAAAATTAACCTTGAGGCGATTACTGGGGTTGTGTCTCAGGCTTATGCTAATCGGTTCAGTATTTTGCCGGTCCATGTGGGGCCACGTGAGATTACTTTTGCTACTTGCGAGCCTTTGTTGCGTGAGTGGGAAACTGATCTCAATCGTATGTTGCGTAAACATATTAAGCGCGTTTTGGCGAGTCCGGTTGATATTGCCCGCTATCAGGATGAATTATTTAGTTTACGCAAGTCTATGCAGCGGGCCAACTCTCAGGTGGCTCAGGATACTAGGAGTTCTGAGCTTACCAATATTGAGGCCTTAGTCGAGCTTGGTAAGGCTGGCAAATTAGATGCAAATGATCACCATGTAATCAGCGTAGTAGATTGGCTATTGCAATTCGCCTTTGATCAACGTGCTAGTGATATCCACATGGAACCACGTCGTGATACTGGCAACGTACGTTTTCGCATTGATGGCATATTACAAAACGTCTATCAGATGCCAGCGCCAGTTTTGACGGCAGTAATTGCCCGGATTAAGGCTATTGGGCGCATGGATGTGGTTGAGCGCCGCCGTCCTCAGGATGGTCGCCTTAAAACTCGGATTGTGAGCGGTGGTCAAGAAATTGAAATGCGTCTTTCTATCATGCCGACTGCCTTTGGTGAAAAGTTAGTTATGCGTATTTTTGATCCTCAGGTGTTACTTCTTGATGTTTCTAAACTTGGTTTTAGTCCTGAAGATAACACTTGTTGGGAGGAAATGACTTCGCAAACTCATGGTATAATTTTGGTGACTGGGCCTACTGGTTCTGGTAAAACTACTACTCTTTATTCTACTTTGAAGCGCCTTGCTACCTCCGAGGTCAATGTTTCTACCATAGAAGATCCTGTGGAAATGGTGGAGCCTAGTTTTAATCAAATGCAGGTAAATCCGGGCGTTGAGCTCGATTTTGCCAGCGGTGTGCGCACCCTTCTGCGTCAAGATCCAGACGTTATTATGATTGGCGAAATTCGTGATCTTGAAACTGCGCAAATGGCTATTCAAGCTGCCTTGACCGGTCACCTTGTTCTTAGTACACTACACACCAACGATGCGATTTCAACTATAGTTAGACTCCAAAACCTAGGGGTGCCATCTTACCTAATAAGTGCCACCCTAATTGGTATTGTAGCCCAACGCCTGGTTCGTACTATATGTCCTCATTGTAAACAATCAATGCACACTGATCCTGTTATGTGGTCTAACCTAGTGGCCAATTGGCCCTTAACTATGCCTGCCGAAGTTCACCAAGGCCTCGGTTGTAATGAGTGTCGCAACACCGGTTACAAGGGCCGCATTGGTTTGTATGAAATATTGCAGGTAACGCCGTCGATTCGCGCCCTAATTACCGATGATATTAATACTAAGGCTATACGGGATTTAGCTCTTCGTCAAGGTATGGAGCCTCTCCGCATCAGTGGAGTACGCAAAATATCTACCGGTTTTACTACCATCGACGAAGTATTGCGCACCCTACCCCTGTTATCGATCTAAGTATGTCCCAAGTTATCGTAGCCCTTTCTGGAGGTGTAGACTCAGCAGTAGCCGCCCTACTCCTGAAACGTAGTGGTTGGCAAGTCCGGGCTATGTTTATGAAAAATTGGGAGCAAGATGATACTCCGACTTATTGCGCTGCTGCCGCAGATTTAAAGGCTGCGCAACAGGTTGCCGACAAAATAGATATAGAGCTGCTAACGGTCAATTTTGCTACTGAGTATTGGGATTACGTTTTTACTTACTTTCTTGATCAATACCGCGCTGGTTATACTCCTAATCCGGATATTTTGTGTAATAGTGAGATTAAGTTTAAAGCCTTTTTAGATCATGCCATAAGCCTTGGTGCTTCTACCATTGCCACCGGTCATTATGCTAAAATTCATCACGATGCAACTGACGCTCATCTCATGCTGGCACAGGATTCCTTAAAGGATCAGACCTATTTTTTGTATCGTCTGAATCAACACCAACTCCAGCATAGCAATTTTCCACTGGCTAATTTAACCAAAAGTGAAGTTCGTCACATTGCCAATAACGCTGGTCTACCTAATGCCAACCGACCCGATAGCACCGGACTATGCTTCATAGGTGAGCGTCCTTTCCGCCAATTTCTAGCCCAATATTTACCGGCTCAACCTGGACCTATAAAATGTCATACCACCGAACAAATCCTAGGTCAACACCAAGGCCTGATCCATTATACTATTGGGCAACGCCGCGGCCTCGGCATTGGCGGCATGCAAGGATATCAACACACCCCCTGGTTCGTAGTCACCAAAGACCTACCTACCAACACCCTATACGTCGTGCCCGGTCACGACCATCCGCTGCTATGGACTACAACTCTAACCGCCGATACCTGCTCTTGGATCAACAGTGCCCAGCCCCAACCTACGATTACCTACCAAGCGCGTATTCGCCATCGTCAACCTTTGCAAAATTGTATGCTCGACCCTTTAGGCCACAATACCTACCGCATCCGATTTCAACACCCCCAATGGGCCAAAGCCCCAGGCCAATCCGTAGTCCTATACCAAAACAACCAATGTCTCGGAGGCTGCACCATACGCAGCTAAAAACCACTACGACTAACACCATATCCAACGAAATCACCACAATGTACTGGCAAGAAGACCCTATCACCGCCCCACCTACCGTATTTGACGTCCTATTCGACATCAGCTGCAAAAAAATACCCGTAGATCACGCCTATACCCTAGCTCAAGCCATACAAGCCCAACTCCCGTGGATTGCCAACGCACCCGAAATCGGTATCCACAACATCCACCTCGCCGGCTCCCAAAACGGCTGGGAACGGCCTTTACATGACCAACAAAACTACCTAATCTTATCCCAAAGAACCAAACTAACTATCCGTGCCCCACACCACCTAGTAGGAGCCATCCAAAGCCTAACCGGAACCCAACTGCTAATAGGCACCGAACTACTAAAAATTGGACCCAATAAAATAAAACCCTTAAGCACCCACACCACCATATTCGCCAGACATATCGATACCACCGAATTCACCCAAGAAACCCAATTTTTAGCCTGGACTGTTAACGAATTCGCAAAACGTAAAATTAACATACGCAAACTCATCTGCGGTAAACAACTAACCATCAGTACCCCAAACGGTCCAATACCCACACGCAGCCTACTGCTAGCAGAACTACAAACACAAGACGCCATCACCATTCAACAAACTGGACTAGGCCCCCACCGCAACCTCGGATGCGGAATATTCATACCCCACAAAGGCATCCGAGCCGTAAAGCAAATGGACAATTGAAACAAACTACCTAGCGGATTATAATTGAGGTCCCTAAAAACATGTCAGAAGAAATGGACCACGATTTCCAGGGGCTCAAAGTCATGGTCATCGACGACAGCAAAACCATCCGAAACTCCGCAGCCCGCCTCCTCGGAAAAGTCGGATGCCAAGTACTAACAGCCATAGACGGATTCGAAGCCCTAGCCAAAATCGTAGATGACGAGCCCGACGTAGTGTTTGTAGACATAATGATGCCCCGACTCGACGGCTACCAAACTTGCGCCCTAATCAAAAACAACCCCCGCTTCCGTCAAACCCCCGTCATCATGCTCTCAAGTAAAGACGGACTTTTTGACAAAGCCCGCGGGCGAATTGTTGGATCGGAGCACTATGTAACCAAACCTTTCAGTGCCGAAGACCTGATAGGAGCCATTAAAAAGCACACATCTAAAGGCAACTAGAGCACACTATTCTTAGTTCAAATCAAACATAATAGGCAAACAAATGAGCGATAAAGGCACAGCTTTAATAATAGACGACTCTCCTACCGAACAGCATGTCCTGCGTAGCATCTTAGAAAAAGCCGGATTTCATGTCGAAGCAGCCCTTGATGGCCAAACCGGCATCACCCGTGCCAAAGAATTGCGCCCCAGCCTAATACTCATGGACGTAGTAATGCCAGTATTGAATGGGTTCCAAGCAACTAGAAAATTAAGAGAAGACAAAGACACCGCCTCAATACCAGTCATCATGGTCACCACCAAAGACCAAGAAACTGATCGCACCTGGGCCGAGCGCCAGGGAGCTCAAGGGTACCTAGTCAAACCCATCAAAGCCCCTGAATTGCTTAAAGTGGTGGAGGCAGTAATGCGTGGCTGAAGACTTAGCCAAGAAAAAGAACGCAACTACCGGAGAACGCCTAGTTGCGCTTCTCCGTACTATAGAAGCTCGCTGTCTACAGTATGCTGTAGGATTACCTCAGCAGACAGCTGTCGAAGAGAGCTGGGAGGGTGTCGTATTCTCGATTGCGGGCCGACAATACGTAGCACGCATGCAGGAAATTAGCGAAATCCTAAATTATCCTCAGCACATAACTCGTGTACCAGGAACTCTACCCTGGGTAATAGGAATAGCCAACATTCGTGGTAATTTATTACCTATAATCGACCTACAGAGCTTCTTGTTGGGTAGACAAACAGTGCGCGACCGACGTAGCCGAGTCCTAGTCATCAACCACAAAGAAATATGCTCAGGCCTATTAACAGACTCTTTCGTAGGCATCAAACGTTTTTTGCAATCCCAAAAATCTGCTGCTGCACCTAAATTACAGGATAACGTTATGCCATACGTGAATGACGTGTACGAGCAGATACGGGATGTAGATCCAAACGATGATACTGGAGGCAGCCGTATGGTTGAGGTTTGGCCGGTGTTTGATATGCATAAGTTAGCTGAGAGCGAAGACTTTAAAACCGCAGCACCGCGTAGTCAACTAGCATAAGACCGCTACATTTCACCTTTTAAACTTACCAACTACTATCCTTTTTTACATAAAAATGCATATTACGAAACAAAACCATCGCCTCCAAATACATAGCGCCGGGCCTGCAAAAAAGTAGGCAAATTCAATGTAACCTAAAGACAGGACCCTTGGCCAGAGAAAGAACTGATGAATCCAATACTAAGAGCACGCGGCGACAAAAAGACCAGTAACAAAGCAATGTTGCTATCGATAGCGGCAGCTATATCTGTAATTTCAGCTTTTTTGACATTTTTGCATACCCAATTCCAGATTGCGTATAACGAACGCTACATGCGAGAAGTCTCCGAACAACAAATTCTTGCCCAAAAGTTAGCCAAATACGGACTAATGATCGCGCAACAACACCAAGACTACCTAGACAAATTATTAAAAATGCAGCGAGCCCTATCCGCCAGCATCACAATATTGACTGACGGCTCCGAGACAGACGGCATCCCCCCAAGCCCAGAAGGCGTAACTATTGAATTAGCAACAGCAAAGAGAAGATGGGGAGAACTGCGAACCCAAGTTAATCAAATACTAAACAACAAAACCAACTTAAATCAAATATACACCCTACTACCTACCATCAATGGAACCTTAAAAGACCTTGAGGCTAAGCTAAATGAAATAAATCAGCTCCTAGCCACACGCAGACTAGCAAGCGAACAAATGCTACTAGCTGCAAACCAAATGACACTACTGCAACGAATAGAAAAAAACCTATACAAAGCATCACATGGAACCGACCTAGAGACAGACATCCTAGACCGCCTCCAACAAGATCTAGCCCATATTGCCCAGATTAATGCCGGAATGCTAGGCACAGATGGAAGCAGCGGAGGTGCAGAACGAATACCGTACCCAGATATCAAACGTAAACTAGAGGACATTACCACAAGTTTTAAAAACTTCACCAAAAACGCAACCAAACTGGTCCAACTCATAGGACAGACCAAACCCGCTTTCACTGCCATCAACATGCTAAGTGAAACCAGCGACACCCTAGACAAAGAACTCGAAACTCTACTAAGCGCTTACCGCCAAATTCCCGGCCTATTTACCGTACTAGGCCTACGTATCGAACGCATAGTCACTCTACTATTCATAGGCTTAGCCATATTCTTCTTAGTATCACTATTCATCAAATTCCTAAACGACTCCAAACGCGGCGAAACAGAAAGCAAACGCGTCAACGAAACCAACCAAAAAGCAATACTCCGCCTACTAGATGAAATGGGCGACCTTGCCGATGGAGACCTAACAGTCACAGCCACAGTCACCGAAGACATCACAGGCGCCATCGCCGACTCCATAAACTACGCCATAGACGCACTAAGAAAACTAGTCATAGCCATAACCAAAGCCTCAGCAAATATCACACTAGCTACCCAAGAAAGCCGCAATATTACCAACGAACTAGCCGAAGCATCAGAAGAACAAGCCGAAGAAATCACCGAAACCACAGGTGCCATCAACGAAATGGCCAAAGCCATAGACGGCATGGCCAGCAACGCCAAAGAATCCGCCGAAGTAGCCAAAAAAGCAGTAGAAATTGCAAACAAAGGCGCCGCAACAGTACGCAACACAATCCAAGGCATGGATGGAATCAGAGAACAAATACAAGAAACCTCAAAACGAATAAAACGCCTAGGCGAAAGCTCCCAAGAAATTGGCGAAATTGTGGAACTAATCGACGACATAGCAGATCAAACCAACATATTAGCACTAAATGCAGCAATGCAAGCCGCCATGGCCGGCGAAGCAGGCCGCGGATTTGCCGTAGTTGCCGACGAAGTACAACGCCTAGCAGAACGCTCCAGCGGCGCCACAAGACAAATTGAAGCCCTAGTAAAAACCATCCAAGCCGACACCAACGAAGCAGTCTTCTCCATGGAAGCCACCACCGCAGGAGTAGTAAAAGGCGCACGCCTAGCCGTAGATGCCGGAAAAGCCCTCGGCGAAATCGAAGAAATCTCCAACTACATAGCCGGACTCACCAAAGAAATAGCCGACTCCGCCCAACACCAATCCCAATCATCATTCAAACTAGACCACCGAATGAGCCTAATACAAGGTATCGCCACCCGCACCGCCGAAGGCGCACGCCAAACAGCCAAAGCCGTCGGAGCCCTAGCCGAACACGCCGATGCCCTACAACGCTCCGCTGAAGGCTTCCGCCTACCACCCATATAGACAGCACAAACACAGAAAAAGAAACGGAATGCACTCAACAACAGCTAAACAGTTTCCCATACAAGAAGGAGACTAACAACCATGAACCGTACCCGCAGCTTTACAGGCCTAACTTGGGTTAGCGGCGAACTCAGCGCTGTTATTCGAGAAGCCCGTGAATCACTCGAACAATATGTAGAAAACGGAGGCAACAACAACGCCCTAAACACCGCTGTAAACAACCTTAGTCAGGTACGTGGAATCCTCCAAATGCTACACCTGACCGGGGCAGCGCGTCTAGCTGAAGAAATGCAAGCATCCGCCACCGCCATCCTTGAATCCACAGCCGGAGACCCCCAAGAAGCAGCCGAACCCCTAATGCTGGCTCTAATTTTATTACCTGATTACATTGAAAAATTAGAGTCAACCAACAGCGACGACCTACCAGCCCTACTTCTAGGAACAATCAACGACCTACGGCGATCACGTGGAGCCAGCATCCTACAAGAAACTGATTTAGTCCTAGCCGAACTCATGCAAACCATGGCTGCTGAGCGCACTGACAGCCAAACCGCCGAATCATTACAACAACACGCTGCTCAAATCAGACCCAAACTACTGCAAGGAATCCTAACCTGGGTCAAAGGCCCCAACCACAAAGATGGTCTACACACCCTAAGAGAAATATTTAGCGAATTAGCAAAAAAAACCACAGAAACCCCCCTACTACACGGAATACTGCGCGCACTAGAAGCCATCACCGCCGGGATAATCGAAGGCAGCGTCCCACAAGATAACAACGTCAAAAGCCTCATTTTAAGCATCGACCGCAACATAAAAGACCTAGCCGAACAAGGCCTAAAAGCAACCGTCTCCGGCATCAAACCCCAACAATTTAGAGACGTTTTGCACCTAATAGCCCACACCCAATCTAATAACCCACTAATCACCGCAGTACAGACCGACTACGAATTAGCACGGATCTTCCCCAGCGAAAGCACCCTCGCCGCCGGCCGTATCTGGCTCGACGCCCCCAGCACCAGCGCCCTAACTGACGTCAGATCCGCCGCCATCAAAGAACTGCTACCTATCAAGGATACCCTCGACCTATTCATGCGTAGCAGCCGGAGCGACGTAACCCAATTACAAGAACTAACAACCCCAATTCAACGCCTAGCCAACACCCTACAAATGATAGGACTAGACGGTCTAAGTAAACGTCTACACAAACGAATAGCCGACCTAAACTCCATAGGTAACGGAAAAATGCTAGCCGACGACAACATCCTAATGGGCATAGCATCCGACCTGCTATTTGTCGAATCGTCCCTAGACAGCACCAGTGCCGAACTTGACATATCACCTGATTCCACTATCCCCAAAGGCGAAATGCGCAGCCTAATGGTACGTACCCTACGTGAAGCTGCCGTAGACATGACTAAAGCCAAAGAAGCGATAGTAAACTACATAGACCGCCCTTCTGACATCAGACCCCTAGAGGACACACCCAGCCTATTTCACGGAATTGCAGGCGCATTGCGAGTAATCTCCCACGGCGAAGCCGCCAGCATCCTGGACAAAGTACGCAAATTTGTCCAGCACACCCTAGTTACTCGTAGTGTCGATCCTACACCCTCCCTGCTCGACGCACTGGCTGATAGCATAGCCAGCATAGAATACTACATGGAAGCAGTCGCTGACGGCCGTACTGACGTTGCCAACATACTGGAAATAGCTGGAAAATCTCTAACCGAATTATTATCGTATGAAACAACAGAAACAGATACAGTAAATGCTGCTAATTATGCTTTACCGCCAGCCGCTGCGGAAATTATTGCAGCAGATTCCAGTTTAGATGTTAAATCCAGTGTCAGCAGTACAGCCATAACCCGCGAAGCCACCCCAAATATTGCAGCTACCAAACCAACAGCTCCAGAGATAGATCCTGAAATACTAGAAATCTTCATTGAAGAAGCCCGGGAAGCTCAAACTGATATTCAAAATTCCTTTGGACGCTGGCGTACGGACAGTAACGACAGTGAAGCGTTAACCGTACTGCGCCGTTCCTTTCATACCATAAAAGGCAGTGGACGCATAGCCGGAGCACTAGATATAGGAGAATTTGGCTGGGTAATAGAGAACTTACTGAATAAGGTTATTGATCAAACTCTGGTAGCATCGCCAGCGGTATTAATATTTTTAGATCAGGCAATTGAGGTACTACCAGAATTAATCACAGCGCAAGAGCAAAACCGGCCGCCTAACGTAGATCTTGGAGCAATTGCCAGACGCGCTGACGAATTGTTAGGTAAGATACCACCAGGAAGTTCAGGACTGTTAGTTACATCTTTCCTCAAAAACGATATTTCTAAACAGGACGTTATCGAACAACAATCACAGCTTGCTGCAGATAGTCTTAATACTTCTACCACCGAAGATGCTGCTGATTATAACGATATATGGGTAGAATCAGCATTTGATGATACTGAGTTACGTAATATATTCGAAAATGAATCCAAACAGCATGTAGCCACAGTTGAGGAATTCATTAACAATTGCCAAGGTAAGTTGGCTCCTTATAAATTCGATTCCAAGATTTCACGCGCCTTTCATACTCTAGCCGGTAGTGCGAATATGGCTGGAATTACAGAAATTGCGGTCTTAGCTAAGGCTTTAGAGCGGAAGGCCGAGTACCTGCTAGGTCAAAACCTTGCTGCGGATACTAAATTTTTGGCTTTAGTCACCGCTGGTGCCAGCGCCATCAAAGAGATGTTGGTATCGCTGGAACAATTTCGCACTGTAGCCAGCTCGGCTGAACTAGTGCGCCAAGTTGAAGCTTACATCCATACACCTCCTGACAATGAAGATTCGGGCAATACTTTTATAGATTTAGACTCTGGCGAATTTCGGATAAATATAGATTTACTCTCCAATACCGATGTACAAATCCCTGCTGCTGATGGTTCACAAGATGCGCCTGTTGATAACTATGGTTTGGAAAATTTTAGTTTTTCCTTGCCAACAGAATCTGAATCAGAACCGCAAACGGAACCTAAAGCAACTTCAGATGATGCTTATGGATTAGAAAGCTTTAGCTTTTCACTACCAGCAGAACCTGAAATTCATGCTGAAGTGCCACCTGCTCCTGATGGTAACGATAACTATGGTCTGGAAAATTTTAGTTTTTCCTTGCCAACAGAATCTGAATCAGAACCGCAAACGGAACCTAAAGCAACTTCAGATGATGCTTATGGATTAGAAAGCTTTAGCTTTTCACTATCAGCAGAACCTGAAATTCATGCTGAAGTGCCGCCTGCTCCTGATGGTAACGATAACTATGGTCTGGAAAATTTTAATTTTTCCTTGCCAACAAAATCTGAACCAGAACCGCAACCGGAACCTAAAGCAACTTCAGATGATGCTTATAGACTGGAAAGCTTTAGCTTCACGGTCTCAACAGAACCTGAATTCCATGCTGAGGCTTCCCCTGTTTCTGACAATAATGATGGCCTCGAAAGCTTTAGTTTTTCTGTGCCAACAAAATCTGAATCTGAACCAGAATCGCAACCGGAACCTAAAGCAACTTCAGATGATGCTTATGGACTGGAAAGCTTTAGCTTCACGGTATCAACAGAACCTGAATCCAAACTTGAATCCAATGCTGAGGTAGCCCCCACCCTAGATGCCAATTATGATCTAGGTGGCTTTAACTTAACATTACCCGCAGAACTTGACCAATCTACCGATCTGGAAATTACCACCGATCATAACCACGTTCTTGAAAATGTTGACGTTTCAATATCAATCGCATCTCAAGCCAGTTCCACACCAGATCCTGAGCCTAGTTCGGCACCCCTACCAGTCCCGGACCATGAAGACTACGAAGATATCCAAATTGATGAGGAGCTTCAGGAAATATTTGTGGAAGAAGCCAGAGAAATCCTGGATGGCCTGGCAGCCAATATTGAGGAGTGGCAAGCCGCCCAGCATAATCCCGAGTTATCCAAAGAAGCCAAAAGGCTCCTCCACACCTTAAAGGGCAGCGCTCGTCTTGCCGGCATATACTCCATAGGTACCCTATGCCAGACCGTAGAAACCCTAGTAATTAGTGCTACCCCTCAGGTACTAAAAAAGTACAGCGCCATTTTTCCCATGGTGCATAAGATCCAAAAACATCTTAAAGACCAGCTTAACCAAGTAAACCAAGGTGGCCCTGTAGCAAAAAAAAACCGAGCTGCTTCAAGAAATAGCTCAACTCCAGTCACAAATAGACGGTAAAGATGACGTTGGCACCAATTTACCTACTCCCGT
>JXSN01000466.1 GCA_001276605.1 Achromatium sp. WMS2 | reverse complement strand
GAATAACACTACTCAGGTCTAATCCATTTATATTCGGTTGCTTGGTGTTTAGTTGTACGTCAAGGTTGGTAGCTAATTCTAGCAACTTGGGATCAGTTGCAGTCAGATTGTTTTGACTTGCCATAAAACCTAGAACGCGATACAGAACACCGCTATCTAAGGTGTGCCAGCCCATTTTTTTTTGCCAGTAAGGCAGCAATTGTACTTTTTCCAGATCCACTGGGGCCGTCTATGGTGATAATTCTAGACATAACTTATGATTGCTGGTTGGCAGTAGCTGCGATATCACTAAAGCGTTGAATTAGGAAATTGCGATCTAGATAGCTAAATAGGGGACCGGCCTTAGGGCCGTGTGGGCGATCAAATAAGGCTAAATAAATGGCAACAAAGGCACTAGGCTGGTCAATTAGCGTAATTTTGGTTACATCAAAGATCAAGGTTTGCAAATCCTCCTCGTTCCAGCTGGTGATTGTAGCTAAGGCTATTGCCAGTTGGCCTAAGAATACTTTCTGATCTAAAGTTAATTTCATGGTAGATTCAGGAATTGTAGATTGTAACTCCATAACTTCCGATGGATCAGCATAATTTTGTAGCCAATAATTCACGGCCGCAATGCGCTCTTGGAGGCGTTCTTTGTCCAAATCAGTTAATTGGGTCTGACTGCGATTTTGAACTTCTTGCACCACGTCTATATGAGGTAACTTTACTAACGCCTGAATTAGCTGGATATTGGGGACATTATAGGTTGAGTTAGTCCTCAATTCCGATAATTGGTAAGTACGCAGCAAATCTGACGCTAGGGCATCACCAGGGGTATTTTGATATTTTGCCGCATTGGTACGATAGCGATCAAAATCATTAAATAATTTGGTGATAGCCTCACCCGTTGGTGCAAAATTTATAGGAGTGCTGGGCTGGGTTCTGAGTATTAAAAATCTTAAAATTTCAGGTGGTAAAAAATCAACTAGATCGCTAGCAGCTACTGCCAACCAGCAATCATAAGTTATGTCTAGAATTATCACCATAGACGGCCCCAGTGGATCTGGAAAAAGTACAATTGCTGCCTTACTGGCAAAAAAAATGGGCTGGCACACCTTAGATAGCGGTGTTCTGTATCGCGTTCTAGGTTTTATGGCAAGTCAAAACAATCTGACTGCAACTGATCCCAAGTTGCTAGAATTAGCTACCAACCTTGACGTACAACTAAACACCAAGCAACCGAATATAAATGGATTAGACCTGAGTAGTGTTATTC
>JXSN01000465.1 GCA_001276605.1 Achromatium sp. WMS2 | reverse complement strand
GAGCGGTTGTTGATAGGTCACAGCTGATTGTACTTTTTGAATACTAGGCTCAATATGGCCATTTACCAAGATTAGATCCTGTTTGCCGTCGTTGTTAAAATCGGCAAAATGGGTGCCGAAGGTTAAGCGAGGTAGGGTTAGTGTGGCTATGCCCAATTTTTGAGCAGAATCTATGAATAAATCTCCTCCGGTTGTAGATTCATATAGGGATACAGATTCGTCGCTAAAGTTGCCGATAGCAATCATGTTGCTGCCTGCGGTGGATTTGGTTATGTCTACTCCCATACCAGCTTTGGCTTCACCCATTTCATCGTAGCCGACCCCGAATACCATGGCCATATCGGAAAAATTACCTTTGCCATCGTTGATGTAAAGCTCATTGGCAACGGTATCATTGGAGACAAAGATATCCATAAAACCATCGTCGTTGATATCAGCTACTACGACTCCTAAAGCCTTACTTTCAGAAGCAATTAAACCCGCTGATTCGGTAACGTCAATAAATTTTCCGTCACCCACATTGTGCAATAATCTGTTGTGCAGGCCTTCGTAAACTTTGGGGGTGGCATAAGATTTATTGGTACCATCAAGGGTGGTAAAAACATCTGTATCTGGACTCCAACGCACATAATAGGCTGTAAAGAGGTCTAATAGGCCGTCGTTGTCGGCATCTAACCAAGCAGCGGAGGTTGCCCATTCTGGTGTATCTGTCTCCATACCTGATTCTTTGGTTACGTCGACATAGTGTCCGTTGTCATTGCGTAATAATTTGGCTCCAGATACTGTGGTGATTACTAAATCATTATCACCATCAGCATCGTAATCAGCTACCGCAATTCCCATGCCATATCCATAAATTGCGTCTAGGCCGCTGCTATTGGTTATGTCTTGAAAGCCCTGACCTTGGTTATGATACAGGCGGGCAATAGGGTGTGGAGAATTATCAGTCCAGGACCGTCCATCTGTAAATAAAACGTCTAGTTTGTGGTCACCATCATAATCAAATAGTGCGCAGCCTGGGCCCATGGTTTCTGGCATTAATTTTTTGCCTGTTGCCCCTGTTGTGTGTTTAAAATCAATTCCATAGGAGCTGGCTGGTTGTGCTTTTATGAATGCGGTTGCAGCTATGGGTTGGGTTTTAGGGGTGGAGTCGTAGGTATAGGCAGGGGCTTGTTTATTGGCATTGTCCTGAGGGTTATTGCTGTCAAAGCAACCTGTTAACGAGAGAAATATGCTAGCTAGAAACCACCATGGATTGTTTTTGGG
>JXSN01000464.1 GCA_001276605.1 Achromatium sp. WMS2 | reverse complement strand
ATAAACCCCAAATACTGGTTTTAACTGCCGACCTAACAGCATCCTGCGAAGTAGATTTTTTTCGCCAAACTTACCCAGATAGATTCATCTCCATGGGCATGGCAGAACAAAATATGATGAGCTGGGCCGGAGGACTTGCCCGAGAAGGCCTCGAACCCTGGATTCACTCCTTCGCCGTCTTCCCCTGCCACCGCTTTCGCAGCCCGTCTCAGCTCCTTTTTCTTGACTCCCTTTTTTCGTTTCTTTTTGGGTTTTGCTTTGGGAACCGAGGAATCAGATTGTATTTTATCATCTTCTACCATAATAGCACCTTATCCTTGCGTTTAAAGAGCTTCCACATTCGTTGAACCCTGGACATCCTGGATGGGCATAGCAGCAAGGTCTTGTTCTTTAACTATAAGTTGCTTACCTAAAACTTCACCCACAGCATGTACAATGCTTATTGCATCTATTCCCATTTCTTTCATGAGGTAAGCACGGCTTGCTCCATGGGCGTAAACGTCCATTATACATCTAGATACTAATCGTTTGCCGAGATTATATCTTGATATTAATTCCGCTATAGCACTACTTAAGCCGCCTATCACGCTATGATTTTCGACAACTGCAACACCATATTTTACATGTGATATGGCTTTGATTATTGAATCTTCATCCAATGGTTTAATACAATTCACATGTATATGCTGTATACTACAATTAGCACTTTTTTGCAACCAATATCTGGCTAAATTAGCTTCAGCGGTGCTAATACCCATGGATATTATTGCCACATCTTGGCCGGTACTGAGTACTCGCACTTGATTATTCATAGGTGTATCAAATAATCTTGGCATTTCTCCACGCAACATACTTATGTATACTGGTCCTGGTGTATTATGCGCTATATCCAGTACCGTTTCTACCTCAGTTGCATCTCCGGTGACTAAGACTGTCATGTTGGGTATTAAGCGCATTAAACCAACATCGTCAATAGCTTGATGGGTAACACCACCTGGTGTGGTAATTCCTGGTAGAAAACCCACAATTCGGACTTTGAGGTTTGGATAGCCAATAGACATTGCTACTTGGTCAAAGGGGCGGCGGCAGGTGAAGACGGCGAAGGAGTGAATCCAGGGTTCGAGGCCTTCTCGGGCAAGTCCTCCGGCCCAGCTCATCATATTTTGTTCTGCCATGCCCATGGAGATGAATCTATCTGGGTAAGTTTGGCGAAAAAAATCTACTTCGCAGGATGCTGTTAGGTCGGCAGTTAAAACCAGTATTTGGGGTTTAT
>JXSN01000463.1 GCA_001276605.1 Achromatium sp. WMS2 | reverse complement strand
TAGGAGATATGGTATCTCTGTACAAAAAACAGCAACACTATACTGCCGCAGCCCCCCTAAGTGAACGTGTGCTAAAAATCAGGGAAAGTACCCTAGATGCGAAACATATCGATATCGCTGACAGCCTTAATGAATTAGCAATCATATATACCAGTTTGCAGCGCTATTCAGAGGCAAAAAAATTGTTAAAACGCGCTATAGCTATAGGTGATGAAACCATATCTGATCCTCAAGCTAATCGCAGTGCCTACAGCATATTAACTATTAGTAACAATCAATTATCCTTAATCTACTTTAAACAAGGGCGTTACGCAGCAGCTAATGAATTAGCCCAACGTGCCGCTGAAATTGATCAAAAACGCACTAACTTAGCACCAGAGATCGTAGTAACCGATACTCCAGATGGTTCAGTTACCGCCATAGCATCCAAACAGGCATTACAAAACCAAGCCCAAACAACCTGGCAGCTTGCTGCAAAACTTTTGCAACAAAGTAAACCGGATGCGGCTAAAATACTATTTCAACAATGGCTAGAGCTAAACGAAAAGATATTTGGTACGGATAATATCTTTTTTATTAATCGTTTAATCGAATTAGCTGATGTATATGATATCCAATATCGCTACGGTGATGCTGAAGAACTATACCAACGGGCCTTACAACTTAGTACTCAGTATTTAGGTGAGGAACACCCAAATTATTTAAAATTAATAGAAAAATTAGCTAAATTTTATAGCAAACAAGCTCGCTATGCTATTGCTGATCCGTTGTACCAAAAGATATTAGCAGTAAATGAACAAACTTTTGGGGTAAATTCGTTACCAGTTGCTTCCGTATTAGATGATATAGGTAATTTTTACCAACAACAAGGTCGATATACAGAAACCGAACCATATTACCAGCATTCTCTGAAAAATAGGCAACAGCACCTTGACTCCCAAGATATTGCTATAGCTACCAGCCTATATCAATTGGCTGAATTATATCATAATCAATTTCGTTATACTAAAGCTGAGCCTCTATATAAACAAGCTCTTACAATCAGTGCTAAAATTTTAAGCGCGCTATCTTCAAAGCTTCCGCAACGACAACCAAACACGGCAAATCCAAATTTAAATACCAAATATACTGCAATAGTCCATCTGCATACGAATATAATTCGCCATTTAGCTATTATGTATCAACAGCTTCAACGTTATTCTGAAGCTGAAACTTTATATAAACAAGCTTCAGAGCTTTATCAAACTTCAGTTGGCACTCAGCACCAAGATTA
>JXSN01000462.1 GCA_001276605.1 Achromatium sp. WMS2 | reverse complement strand
TCCCGATTGCCTGAATGTGATTGCATGTATGGATAGGCTAATATAATGCAAGCGATGGTAGCAATCAAGATGGCAAGCATGTAAAAATGGGCATGTGCATCAACAATAAAAAGGTCTGTAACTGCTTCTGTAGGTAAGTATTGCCAGGCCCACACTGAGCTAATGAGTGCCAAAGTTAGGCCGCCTAGCATAAGTGTTGTATTCCAAAAATGATCCCGCTTGATGGCGATGCCTAACATACCAAGTGTTGCCGTGGTAGCAGCTACAATGATAGGGATAAAGGCAATGATACCATCACTTGTTAAATTGGTGCTCATATATGTGTTACCTTAAGATTATGTATAGTTACCTACATTACCATGTTGCTGGCACTGTCAATATTAAGGTTATGAAATTGATAATATAGTCGTAGGACGATAGCTAGACCAATTGAAACCTCAGCTGCTGCTAGACTTAATATTAGAATAAACATTACTTGGCCATCGGCTTGTCCCCAACTACTACCTGCAAATACAAAGGCTAAACCTGCTGCGTTCATCATAATTTCAATGCTCATCAGCACAAATAAGATGTTGCGTCGTACCATTACACCAGTAAGACCGATGACAAATAGCATGGCGGCTAAAGACAATCCGTAACTTAAAGGAATACCATTCATAGCTTAATTTACTCGTTTTCCGTGGTGCGTCCTAAATGATATGCAGCTACTAAAGCTGCTAAGAGTAATAAGGATGCTAACTCCACGCATAATAAATATGCGCCATATAGGGTGGTGCTGACTTGGTGTACATCAATATTAGTGATTCCAGCAGCGGTATGGAAGCCACCTGTCGATATTGCATACAACAATTGTAGTAAGAGGGCAAGAGATAGTAAGCCTGGGCCTAGCCACAAGTCAGGAGCAGTCCATTGCTGTTCTTGCTCGACTACGTCTTTACCTAAGTTCAACATCATGATGACAAACATGAATAACACCATGATGGTACCATTGCCTTTATCCCTATCATTGTAGCTGCTACCACGGCAACACTTGGTATGTTAGGCATCGCCATCAAGCGGGATCATTTTTGGAATACAACACTTATGCTAGGTGGCCTAACTTTGGCACTCATTAGCTCAGTGTGGGCCTGGCAATACTTACCTACAGAAGCAGTTACAGACCTTTTTATTGTTGATGCACATGCCCATTTTTACATGCTTGCCATCTTGATTGCTACCATCGCTTGCATTATATTAGCCTATCCATACATGCAATCACATTCAGGCAATCGGGA
>JXSN01000461.1 GCA_001276605.1 Achromatium sp. WMS2 | reverse complement strand
GCGCCCTCGGACTGACGAAAACCTACGGGATGACACGTGCCCTCGATCACATCGACATCGCCATCCCAGCTGGCCAGTCGGTCGCCGTCATGGGGCCGTCCGGGTCAGGCAAGACCACCCTGCTGCACTGCTTGTCGGGGATCCTCTCGCCTGACTCTGGCAGTATCGAACTGGCTCTGCCGGACCGCACCGTCAACGTCGAAAACCTCTCTAACGAAGGCCGAGCAAAGCTACGCCGTCAATCCCTTGGTTTCGTCTTCCAACAAGGAATGCTCGTACCCGAGCTCACTGCTGTCGAGAACACCGCCCTACCCCTCATGCTTAACGGCGTATCCCGAACCGATGCGGTCAGGTATGCCACCCAATGGCTTGAATCGATGGGGTTAGGCGGCATGGAGGATCGTCGGATTGGTCAGCTCTCCGGGGGCCAAGCTCAACGCGTCGCTATTGCCCGGTCCCAGGTAATCGATCCGTCGATTGTCTTCGCTGACGAACCCACCGGAGCCCTCGACTCGGCCACCGCCATCGAAGTGATGGCCATTCTGCTTTCGGCGACGACCGGGCGGGGACGCACCCTCGTCGTCGTCACCCATGATGAGGACGTCGCCCGCCGCTGCCAGCGCATCCTTCATCTGCACGACGGTCGGATCGTCTCTGACGACGTACGTCATTCCGATGGGAGGTGGTGATCATGACTATGACGCCACCTATCGAACCGGGAACCGCCGATCAAAGGATCCCGTCCCTCACCGTCCCCGAGCCACTGGGAGCTACGCCCGGACGTCTTACCACTGCTGCGATCCTCAGCATGACCCTCCGTGCCTCAGCCGCTGACCACTCCACCTGGCGGCTGCCGGTAGTTGCTTTCGCTGTCATTGCAACCATCATCCTCGACGTCACTGGCGGTGCCGTCATGATGTGGCATCTACCGGGAGACAACTCTGGCTTCTACAAGCTGACCTCGACAATTGCCGTCATCCTGCTGGTGCTGCCCTTGATGACCCTGGCAGCTTCGGCGGCACGATTATCGGCGCGACGCCGGGACGACCGGTTGTCCTCTCTACGACTTGTGGGCGCTTCGTCCCACCTGTTGCGGGTAGTGGCCCTGACCGAGGCCGGGCTACAAGCCCTTGTAGGTTCCATCCTGGGCATCACCGGATACGTACTGTGCCTGCCTCTGCTAGGACAGCTCTCCTTCAACGGCGGAAAGGTCGGCGCAGATTCAATCCTGCTCAGGCCTATCCCCGTGGCCGGAGTCATCCTCACTCTCGTGCT
>JXSN01000460.1 GCA_001276605.1 Achromatium sp. WMS2 | reverse complement strand
CTTGGTAGAAGGACAACTTTTTTTTGCTACTTGGATACATTTATGGATTAATTTATGCCTTGGGATAACCATTATGCTCCTGTGGCCTTGGATGAGCCATCATATTATCAAAGCCTGCCTGTTTCCAGGGCATAATAATCAAGATAGTTCAGTCGTCTGGCGTTGGCATTTGCTCTTTAATGCGTTACGTAGCTCAGGGTTAATGGCTCCCATGCAGTCTCTGGCGGCCCCTTGGCCCGGAAATATCACTCGATCCGCTGCCATAATTTGTTGGGGATTACCACTGACCAACACCTGATCGTTATGTGTGGCAACATATTCCACTGCTTTAGCTACTGAGTGTAAATTTCCCATTCCATAGTCGATAATAACAATAGACTGCGACATGCGTTAGGTTGCATCCATTTCAGGTAGTTGTGTTGGATAGGCGCTTACCCGCCAATATTTTGATAATGAAGATCTCATATTTTAAGCTATAATTATATACTCGACATTCCGCATACCATAAAATAACATGTTGATTTAATTAATATATTAATAAAATTTATAGAATATAAAATTAAATCTTATTATTAAATATCAAAACATTGCATTGGGGCATGCGGAATGTCGGATAGCGTATAGTTAATTTGGCTAACCAGTAGATACTGACAGTAATCGAGGCGTGTCACTGTTTTCTTCACAACTATTGTTACCAGTTTTTAACCAGGTGATTAACTAGCCTATTCTAACCCATTAGGGATATTTTACTTGAGTCCTACATCAGATAACTGATCCAAGCTAGAGGGCAAAACTTCTACAAGATACGCCCACTATCTACCGTCGTTTTCCCACCGTACCGAGGTGCATTCCTACCGATGCTATCATTCCTAGAACTAAAAGACAAACAACCAGTACTGGCCCAAAAGGTTGATCTAACAGTAAAGCGGTGACAAAGGCTAACACATAGCCTACTAATCCAATACCGACACTAACCACCAGACACATGTGCCAATTTTGTGCAATTTGAAAACTAATCCAGGCCGGTATAAATACCAAAGCAAAAGCACCCATTAGCCCAACAGTAGCAGTAGTTACTGCCATGCCTAAGGCAGTTAACACATTAAAGAGCAAATGCCAACGCCAGACGACTGAACTATCTTGATTATTATGCCCTGGAAACAGGCAGGCTTTGATAATATGATGGCTCATCCAAGGCCACAGGAGCATAATGGTTATCCCAAGGCATAAATTAATCCATAAATGTATCCAAGTAGCAAAAAAAAGTTGTCCTTCTACCAAG
>JXSN01000459.1 GCA_001276605.1 Achromatium sp. WMS2 | reverse complement strand
ACAAGCAACTGCCGATTAACTTCTATCAAATACAAACCAAATTTCGTGATGAAATCCGACCCCGGTTTGGAGTAATGCGTGCCCGGGAATTTTTGATGAAGGACGCCTACTCATTCCATTTGGACAAACAGTCCTTACAGCAAACCTATGACTTAATGTACCAAACCTATTCCCGTATCTTTCAACAATGTGGCTTGGAATTTAGAGCTGTAGCAGCTGATACCGGCGCCATCGGTGGTTATAGTTCGCACGAGTTTCACGTTCTGGCAGAATCGGGTGAGGATGATATTGCCTTCTCCGATAGCAGTGATTATGCTGCTAATGTAGAATTAGCTGAGGCTGTGTTCCCAACGGCAAGCCGGCCTGAGCCGAAAGAATCCAAACGGCTGGTTGCCACCCCTGGTGCTCATTCCATTCAAGACTTGGTCACCCAATTTCAATTGCCCATAGAGAAAACCGTCAAGACCCTCATCGTTGCCGGTTCCGAGCAAACAGCACATGGTTTGGTCGCACTCCTGGTACGTGGTGATCATGAGCTAAATGTGGTAAAGGCTGAAAAAATACTTCAGGTGGCCAAGCCATTGAGATTGGCTACCGAGATTGAAATCCGCAATGTTGTCGGTGCGGGACCTGGTTCCCTAGGACCGTTAGATTTACCGATTCCCTGCATTGTTGATAGAAGTGTGACGAATATCGCAGATTTTACCGCTGGCGCCAATCAAGATGGCAAACATTGGTTTGGATTAAATTGGGATCGGGATTTACCACTGCCAGAAGTTGCTGATTTACGCCGAGTATGTACTGGCGATCCCAGTCCAGATGGCTTGGGCAAGTTGCGCGTAGCCCGCGGTATTGAAGTAGGTCACATCTTTCAGCTAGGTGATAAATACAGTAAAGCCATGAAGTGCCAGGTTTTGGATGAGCATGGCAAAAGCCAATTTTTAACTATGGGTTGCTACGGAATTGGGGTATCGCGAGTGGTAGCGGCTGCGATTGAGCAAAACCATGATGCCCACGGAATCATATGGCCAGAAGCAATAGCCCCGTTTCAGATTGCGTTATTGCCCATGAAGCTTGATAAATCGTATCGAGTTCGAGAGGCGATAACTAAATTTTATGCTGATTTACAAGCAGCTGGATTTGAGGTATTACTTGACGATAGGGATGTCAGACCCGGTATAATGTTTGCCGATCAGGAATTAATTGGAATTCCCCAGCGTTTGGTGCTGAGTGAGAAATCTTTGGATGCTGGCACCATAGAGTATCGGGCACGTAATGCTAAAGATA
>JXSN01000458.1 GCA_001276605.1 Achromatium sp. WMS2 | reverse complement strand
AGCTTGATCAGCATGTACGGTACAGGCGCCGCCGGCTACGCTGTTGACAACATTGCCAGCTACGGTACAAATGCTGGGTGTGCCAGAGGAAAAGGTCACATTCAGGGTAGAGCTTGCGCTAGCACTGACGGTGGTTGTTCCACCGAAAACGATCGAAGACGCTGCGGGGGACAAATTACTGATGGTTTGAGCAGCTCGACCTACGGTTATACCACTGCTTGCTTGAGCTGCGTTGAAGTTGGTATTGCCAGCCTGACTGCCGGTTAGGGTGCAGGTACCTACGTCTATGGCAGTAATCGTGGATCCATTGAGGGTACACACACTGGGGGTAGTAACAGCAAGGGTTACTGGCAGCCCGGAGTTGGCACCGGCAGTCACCGTTGTGGTGCCACCAAAAGCTAGGGTTGGGGGATTAAATGTAATAGCAATGGTCTGGTTAACTGGGTCAGGGCTAGCAGTTAGCGGGGGGACGTTGGAAGGTGGGCCGTCATTAACCGATTGCTGGGCACTTACTGTTGCCGTGTTGGTAATAGTATATTGGCCAACACCGGGGCCGGCGACGACACTGACTGTGCCTGTAGTTAGCGCTTCAGGATTAAGCTGCGTTTGCAGGGTGCCTGGGGTACCAACGATTGTGCCTTGAGGATCCTCAATACGGAATGTTGCCTCGGTGAGATCGTAGTCCCACTCACCAACATCAAAGGCATTAAACCTATTTTTAATCGTAGCTTTCATTGTACCAGACAAAGTTAAACTGAGCCTTACGGCGGTCATGGTATCATCAGTAAAAAAGGTAACCATAAAATCAGCTGAGTACTCAGCGTGCTGATCGTTACCAACCTGGTCCGACTTAACCATCACGATATTGGTTATCGTAAATACATTGGCAAAACCGAAGGGCGTCGAGTCCACAGGATCCGGCGATGTAAGCACTATGGTAGTGTTTTGGAATGGATCCGAGCTGGTTGTTATAGACGAAGCCTGGACCTGAGTTGTGAACAACCAGGCTGTTGCCGCGAAGAACACGCTAGCCAACATGCGCCTGGATACTGATCTTAACATAAGGGTCATTTCTCCTTAATTTTTATCATTAGGAACCAAACGTCGATCAACTAATATCACAATCGACAGCGGTTATAGTACTACTAAACATAAAAATCTACAATCCAAATTGCTTTATTCGGTAGGTTAGATCTGTGGGCACAAAGTGGGGGCGACTTGATTTCAGAAGCAAGGCCTTGTGCGCAGTGTATTGATGACTGAATATATTGATACCAATAGACAAATTAACCTTAC
>JXSN01000457.1 GCA_001276605.1 Achromatium sp. WMS2 | reverse complement strand
TGCTGGTTATCGCAGTACCGCTGAAGTACAACCTTTTTACGTTAATTCTCCCTATGGTATTAGCCTAGCTCATAACGGTAATTTAACTAACACTGAGCAGCTGAAAAAAGAGGTATTTCGTGACGATTTAAGGCATATAAATACCGATTCCGATTCGGAAGTACTCCTTAATGTCTTTGCCCTTTTTTTGTACGGCTTCGATCAAATCGCTTAGATCTTGATAAATAAGACGATCAGCGCCAATTAGTTTGCACACCTCGGCTTCCGTGCGTTCGTAAGCCACCAATTCGCTGGAAGTAGGCATATCAATGCCATACACGTTGGGATAGCGAATAGGCGGAGATGCGGAGGCAAAAAATACCCGCGCTGCGCCGGCATCGCGTGCCATCTGGACTATTTGCTGTGATGTGGTACCGCGTACTATGGAATCATCCACTAGCAATACCGATTTGCCTTGAAATTCTAAATCCACCGGGTTAAGTTTTTGGCGTACGGAGCCTTGCCGCACGGTTTGCCCAGGCATGATAAATGTACGCCCAATGTAGCGATTGCGGATAAAGCCTTCAGCGTAGCGTAATCCCAACTCTTCGGCTAGCCTCAAGGCTACGGTTCTGCTGGTATCTGGTATTGGTATTACCACATCAATATCGCCTTTATACCATTCGTGTTTGATTTTAGTGGCTAACTTACGCCCCATACGATAGCGGGCTTTGTGAACCGAGATGTTATCAATAATGGAATCAGGGCGGGCGAAATACACAAATTCAAAGATACATGGGGATAATATGGGTTGGGCGGCACATTGTTTGGTATACAGATTGCCTTGTATATCAATAAAGATACCTTGGCCGGGGGCAACATCGCCAACTATGCGAAAGCCTTGGGCATTCATAGCAACGCTTTCGGAGGCGATCATATGTTCAGGGCCAAATTCAGTTTCGCGACGGCCTAAAATTAGGGGTCGAATGCCGTAGGGATCGCGAAAGCCCAAAATACCATAGCCTGGAATCATTATTACTACGGCATAGGCGCCCTTGCAGCGGCGGTGTACACCTTCTACAGCGTTAAATATATCGTTAACATCGGCTTCGAGTTTGCCTTGGTGTTGTAATTCGTGGGCAAAGACATTAAGGAGTACTTCCGAATCGGAATCGGTATTTATATGCCTTAAATCGTCACGAAATACCTCTTTTTTCAGCTGCTCAGTGTTAGTTAAATTACCGTTATGAGCTAGGCTAATACCATAGGGAGAATTAACGTAAAAAGGTTGTACTTCAGCGGTACTGCGATAACCAGCA
>JXSN01000047.1 GCA_001276605.1 Achromatium sp. WMS2 | reverse complement strand
CTGCAAAGCCACGGCTACCGCAATTGATAGTTTCCTTGTCACTGTTTTGCGCAGGGCAGGGTGAATAAGTTCCAGGCCTTTCCTGACTTCATCCGCCATGTATCCGACCGTTCCCATTTTTTACAAATTCCATTATTCTTTGTACAATTGATTTATTATATACTAAAGTGATAGGTGGTAAGCAAATAGTGTCTAACATGACATCTACAGCAGCGCCTAGAGCAGCACCTGGGCTAGTACAAAGGGCGGCGCGTCAAGTATTATCTAAGGCTGGTTCTCAAATAAAAGATAAGGCGATATCTGCGGCTCAAGAATGGCTAATTGGCAATGATGTTATCAACTTGTTACCAGTTGGAGTTAAAAATACCCTAAAGCAAACGATGCTTATGTTCGGTGGAGCCATGACTACTTCCCCGGGAAATAATGAAGTAACTGCTATTGATGCAACTATACCCATACGCTGGTTATTTACTCGTGCTGGAGTCGGTGCCGAAACCTTCAAACGTTGGACTAACTTAGATATACATGTTTTTGTGCGTAGCGATGCTAAAGTAATGATATATCCTAAACATAACGATTATGTGAATCTTTATGCTATAAAAGAAGTTATGGATGTATCAAACAAAGTTGAAAACTCCAATGCAGTAGCAACCAATTCCACAGATTTAGAAAATACAACGGGATCTCCCGCTTCAGCAGATTCCACGCCCGAACAAGCTCCAGCATCACACCTAGAGTTATCAGCGGCCGCCTTATCTGAAAGCTGGGAAAGCAATATTGGACGCTGGTTTCTATTAAATGGTACGGGATTAGTTAATGACATAAGGCAATAGCATTTTGCATAATTAAGTTTGAAATTTTAAGCAGTAATTTTGTATTCTATACGTACTGATACACAATGTTTTTGCAGTTGAGTTCTCAATGCTAAATTAACCCAATTTAGAGGTATAAATGGCTAAAAATATCGAACCTCAAGATTCACCTAACAATGATGTTTATGACTATCGCATCGCCCTTTATGGATATTCTGGCTCAGGCAAAACTTGTTTGTTGGCCGCCTTGGCGATGGAACATTACGTGAACCCCGCTGGATTTCATGCTACCTGGCTTACTGCTCCGGGCCAAACCGGGCGCCTTTGGTTAGAACACTCAATAGAGGAGCTAAAAAACAGGCAAATTCCACAACCTAATCCTAACGCTGCGGAGTACTTGACTTTAGATTTTAGTTTTACGTGCGGCGGGCAACATTATCGGGTACAACTAATTGACTATGCTGGGGAATTAATTTCACCTAAACTCTCAGATACTGAAAACGCTAATCGTTTACACAAAGAACTAGAGGGAAAAGATGCTCTATTAATTTTGGCACCAACCACACCAATTGCTAAGGATAACCAAGACTTTGGGAGTAATTTACACGATTTATATCGTAGTTTCTCACAATTAGTAAAAAAACGCGATCTACCGATAGCTCTAGTTTTCAATATGTGGGATCGGCATGGCGATTTAAAGCATGCTGATCCTGAATGTGAATGGCAAAAATTGGAGCAATATTTACAGTTAGATAAAAAAATTCCTAGTTCCCATATTCCGCAGCGCGTGCTCTACGATGGGTTGCAAAGCGCTTTGATACGTAATAATGATTCGTATACGCCTGGGGATTTGTGGCGTCGGTATCTAAGTTTTCGCGATAACCAGCCAATTAATCACAATTTTATGGCTTTTCCGTTAAGCGCTTTTGGTAGTTGTGAAATTGTGAAGTTGCCAGAAGGAATTAGTTTCGAACGTCCCAAGGAAGTAACGCCACTACAGTCATTTGGTTTGGAAGATCCCTTTTTCTGGGCGCTATATCGTTGTGATGAACTACGAGCCACAGTTCAATACCAGCAAGAATCAGTAAAATTTGAATATTTAAGTAAAGAACTTGATAAAATTAATCTTTATCCGAAAGTGTTGCAATTTTTGTTCGTAGTGAATATTAATGATCTATACCGTGAAGCGCTTAAGCTGCATAAAGATTTAGTCAATACCAAAAAACATCGACGTTACACCGAAGAACAACTGGCTATTACAAAAGAACGTATCCTCAAAGTAGAAAGAATTAGGGAAGATTTAAACAGTGTGCGTTGGAAACATGCTATAACAGCATCTAGTGCTACCATAGTAGTGCTGCTGAGTTTGGCATTAATTATAGAATTTGCTATAGACTATCACCAATTTATAAAGAGCGAAGATATACTTAGAAACCCAATGGCAATTTTGGAAGATCGACAATGGGCCGAAACGTACCAGGAAAGTTACGTTCGAGCTCCCTTGTGGAGACATTGGTTATATGCACATTTTCAGCGTAGCCGGGATCAAGTTGCACAAAACCTACAAGAACAACGCCAATCATACCTCATCGGTCAAGAAACAGCTGTATGGGATAAAACCATACTGAATTCCAATTCAGAAACCCTGGAGAAGTATTTGCAGCTTTACCCCAAAGGATCCCATGCTGATGAAGCACGCCTGATGTTGGGGCAATTAAAGTTTGCTCAAGATGATGGAGCTTGGCAAGCGGCTTTGTTAGCCGGTAAAGAACAAGATGTTCTAGCTTATCTTGATCAATATCCCTTAGGTCGTCATGCCGAAGAAGCACGTAAAACCTTAATTCGCCTAACGAGTACTAAAAGCTGGAAGGAATTTAAAACCGAATATCTGGAGGCGTTGGAAAATGCTTCTTTAGTAACAGCCGCAAATATGTTGACAGGACGTCCTATAGGTGATACTCCTGAAGAAACTGAACTTAGGAAGGATTTTCCTGACCAAGCAAGTCGAATCATAACAATCAAGCTTAGGGAATGGAAAGAACGTAACGATATTGCGACATGGGCTGAGGCTGTAAGCTATCTGGAGCAATTACGGCGGATATCCAACAATGTGTGGTCTCCTGAAAAACGCCAATTAGTGGTAAATCAGGCACTCTCCCAGATAAAGCAAACTTGGGACCGATCATTATACCAAGATGTCATAAATTACCGAACTTTGGATAGGCTAAATGATTACCTAGCCAACGCGCCCTTGCAAACCATGCGACAGGAAGTGATGAGTTATTTGGAGTATTTAAATAAACGTCAAGCTGAAAATTCGTTTACTCTTACTTTGTCGAATATGGCATTAAATACTGTACACTCAGATGTTATTTATAAGTTTTTTGTAAAAGCAAAAAACGTGCAAATCAAACGTGCATCTAGTGCTGATGCAGTTGATTTGGCTATTACGTTTAGAGCTATGAGTACGGATAACGTTCCGATTGGAGTTGAAGTAT
The DNA here is from genome assembly GCA_001276605.1 of Achromatium sp. WMS2. GTDB lineage: Bacteria > Pseudomonadota > Gammaproteobacteria > Chromatiales > Chromatiaceae > WMS2. The sequence goes on along the minus strand of JXSN01000047.1, from coordinate 9,134 downwards.
GGGCCTATCATTGGGTAGGGGAAAATACTTTACTGGGATCAGCTAAAATAAGGTTATCTATGCCAAATTTAATAAAGGATGGCAGCATGGTAGTGCCTGTGTATGACGATAAATTGGTTAAGACCGGTGAAGTTCGTTTAGCTATTAGTGGCGGAGCTGGCAACGAGCCTACTTTGCCAGAATGGAGGATGCCATAATGCCTTATTTATTATGGTTAAATATTATAATTCACACATCTTTAGGTGAAAGAGAGGTTTAAAATGGAGGGTGAAAGTCACTCACTGAAAGAGGAATGTGCAGCAATAGAACAAGAACTGAAGCGCGAAATTAATTCATTGCAGGCTGTAAATAGCCGATTGGAAAATGAAAAAAGTAAATTACGTGAGCGATACATAGATATTCAACAAAAGCTTGTGTTATGTGGCAACAAGCATTTGCTGTTTGCCTTTGGAGGGTTTGCTATTGGTGTAGTTTTAAGCATAATTAGCATCATAGCCGTATATCAATTAACCAGCAAAGATGAATCAACTGATAAGTTACAAGAAACCCAACAAGCTTTACAACAACAAACAAAGCAACAGTTTGAAATGTTCGTTAATACTATTGGGGGTGATACATTTAAGGTTAGACAAGAATTAACCCAGCGTTTTGGAGCCATAGGCACACCAGAAGATACTTGGACCACGGGAGTTAGAGCACAATTGCAACAGGAAGGTCCGCAAAGCGGAGCTTGGCCGTTGAGCTTGTTTTTACATTATATTGCGGATGGCAATGGTTTATCTGTAGGACTTTGGGGCGTAAATCTGGATATGGCTAACCCAATTAGCAAAAAAACTAATGTAATACAAAACTTAGTTGCCTGCCGCTCTTCTATAAGACAACTATTTGGACAAAGTACGGTATATACCCCATTATTCGACCCAGGAGATTTTTCAGAAAGTCCTAATCCCTGGGCAGCACTAAAAGATAAAATTTTTACCTGGTCTAAAACCGAAGGGGTTAAATATTCTCTAATGCAGCAAAGTAGCGGGCAATGTCAAGTAGAACCGAAACACGATCAAAGTTTAACAGTGTGGATTCAACGTTGCGTACTACCTCTCACACCAAATTTGATACAGAGCGGGCAAGAGCTGTTGAAACCTATTCAAGCCATTGGGACCAATTGCGCCAAAAATAAATTAGGATTATAAGAGTGTTATTATGTTACAGATTTAGGCTTAAAATGGATCACGTGAGATTTATCTGCGTGAATTGTAGGTACCCCAAGCCTGATAAATCAATCTTGTAGTTGTTAGCAGTTAATTAACGATAAAGTGTCTGATTTATGCCAATAAGTACTTAGACATGCTCTTGTTGAGAAACTCCTTCCTGTCGAATAAATATTGAATTTGATAAATATGTTACCCAACTTATTGCAAGTACTGCGAATCACGCTCATTATTGCATTGACCTATGGATTGGCTATCTTAGGTGCTTTCAACGGATTAAGTAGTATAGCAACACTTAGCCTCGGTGCTTTGCTAACTTGGCATGTTTTAGCAAATTATCAGACACCAATTAAAGCCATAATTACCATAAGCATAACTTGCTTATTGATGTTAATGCTCACAGGTGCAGAGCAAAACATTACTATAGCAGACCTGAGTAAATTACTCATGATATGCCTATTGGTGTGGATTTTACAGTCCTGGCCCGATAATGATGCGTTAGATTTCGTGGCAATAGGAATTACGTTATTAATTGCTTTAACACGGAATGTAACTTGGTTACCTCATAATGCCCCTATTATAAACCAATCTATGAACCAAAATCAGCGTCTAATTCAAGCAATAGGTGGCGATGAAGCCCGGGTTACATTAGAGCTTAAACAGCGTTTTGGAAACCCCGGTTCTAACGAATGGAACTACGATGTGGGACAGGTTATTACTAGCTCCAAGTCTTGGCCATTATCAATCTTCTTCCGTGATTTCACTGATGATGGTAATGAGCTTGCTGTAGGTTTATGGGGGCAACGTGTGGATCAATTGCAAATTCCCGCTATTCAAAACTCTCTGAATCCTTTGTTAACTTGTCGAAACGCAATGCGATCCATCTTTGATAAAAATGAGATAGTGTACACTCCATTTTTCCAAGTTGAAGATTTTGCATTAAGCAATTCTCCGTGGGGTAATTTACAGAACAAGGTAAAGGTATGGGCACAACAATCCACCGTCAAATACGTTATTATGCAACAAGATAAGGGGCGTTGTCAAATAGAACTCAAACGCAATGACACTTTAATATCTTGGATTAATCAGTGCTTGATTACTTTGTCGGTAGATTTAATTGATAAGCCCAACCAACCATTGCTCACCAAATTACAGCGATTAGGATCGGTTTGCAATAACGACTTACTGTTTCGTTGAACTGATTGTCATGAAAAAACCTCAACTTATTATTGAAACCCCCCGAGCAGGCAAGTATAACCACAGGTTTATTGTATCCCAAAGTTACACTGGTCAAGATCAGCAATTAAGTTATCTACTTGATATTGCTCGCAATCAACAACCAGGAGTGATTGCGGTAAACCATAAAGTGTTGCAACCAGCAACCGGACGCGAAGCATTAGAGTGGTTAGTATTAGTTGAAATAGATGTAGAATGCTTATCACCGCAACAACAAGCGGCCATACAAGATGTATTAGCTAAATTTTTACCCAAAGTTGCTTCTTTAGTTAAAACAGTACCCTGGGATAAAATTTATAGTAGCATTGGTATTAGTGATGAACTCAATAAATGGCTGGAACAGGTGGAGCAAATACTACCGCAAAAAAGCTTGCCTTACAAAAATTTATCCCCGAAACAAAACAATAGATCCTCTAAAAATTGGATATGGGGCGGTGGTATAATACTGCTATTGGGTTTGCTATTAGGATTTGGTCTGGAGGTAACTAAAAAGTATGATGTAAGCACCAATAAACTTACTGAATCTAAACAACCAAATTTTTCTCAAAACCCATCATCTAGTAATAATCAAGCAACTAATTTAACTTCAAAGAATATTGAGACAAAATCACTAATAGACAAAAAAACGAGTAGTTCTTGGAGGAGCCTCCGCGCAATTTTTGAATCCGTACAGCAAGATTTGCAGAGGGAAGGTTACTGTTCTAAGAAAAAAACAAAATTACCTGCTGCAATACCTGATTCATGGCATAAATATGTATCGCAATATGACAATGTATTATCCGATAACGTATGGCCATTAGGATTGTTTCTTGAAGGTTTTGAATTTAGTGGTAATGAAGACGGATTTCAAAATCAATTAATCACCAAAGAGCATATCAAAGATCTAATGTTATGTTGGCGCGTAATACGAAATTTTAGTGGCAAAAACCACGAAGATTGTTCCCCAATACTGCGCAAAAGTGAATGGCAAAACTACCTGAGTACCGACACTAGTAATATAAAACCCAAATTTATCCTAGTGCCAAATTCGGAATGTCAAAAAATTCTTTCCGCTCATCCTTAAAGGTCTTGTGGTACGTGCTATGGCTGGATGCGCTACGCTATCGCGCCTGCTACGATATTGCAACTAATGTAAAGTTAATGTGCATAAAGGTGTATACAGGAAAACCTAGAGAAGCCCAAGCAACAGCTTAGGGTTGTTGTAGCAGATAAAGGCTACGATAGCAAGTCTTTACCCGATATTCCGCATACCACAAAATAACATGTTGATTTAATTAATATATTAGTAAATTTTATAGAATATAAAATTACATTTTATCATTAAATATCAAAACATTGCATTGGGGTATGCGGAATGTCGGTCTATCCAGTTCCGGCATATAATTCCTGATAGTGTTTCCCAAGAAGTTCTAGTAGTGTCAGTTGAATCTTGTTGAGATTTGAAATAATTTCTCTCTTTCTGCCAACTATAATTATATTAATTCCAGCAAAAAATTGGAATACCCATCTTGCTGTTGGCTTGGCGGTAGGTTTACCTTTTTGATCTACAAAAGTAGCTTTATTCGCTTGCAACACGCGTCGAATACGAAGTTCTAGTGCTGAGTACACTAACAGGCACAAAGTCATCACCATCATCAGTGCCATAATGCGCTTTGGTGATTTTAAAAACAGGGTTGATGTCATGAACATCGGGTCTTTGAGAAAACGGAAGCCACGTTCGACTTTTTGCTGATCTTTGGTGTAGATTTCGATTACTTCGCTGTCTGTAATCGCACTGTAATCCGACTGATTTGTGGCTATAATAAAGCAACTTTTACGCCGTAACATATTGTTTCTATATGCTATTGTAGATGCTATGGTTTCCGTAATGTGATAAGTGTAGTAATCCGGCTAACGGTCTTGAGTTGGTCGTCCTTTGCGATTAAAATGACCGATTGTGGTAATCTGCATATCGTTAATCGTTGTCGCTTGCAGAGATTCTGGAAATTTTTTAGCAACTTGACGAGCATCTGCTTCGCAGGCAAATGATTGTTTGCAAATGGATAGCTAATAAGCGAGCGCATACTGGAAAGTAAATCAGCGGAATAGGTGAATAGGTGCCGCTTTACAAGTGAACCTAGCTCTCCTGGGTAACTCCACTGGAGCAAACAAACAACTCATAGGTGCTGTAAGATTATTTTACTATGTAGCTTGCGGGCTTAAACCTGCTGGTCTCAACCGCCGGATGCGGAAAACCGCATGTCCGGTGGTGTGGGAGGATTAACGGGCGCAATCCCGTTGACTCGACCCGATCCCGGCTTTGCACACAGGCACAGAAACTGGATATTCTTTAAAGTAACGAACTTCAAGCGTTCATTCCTGTTTCAAATTGTCAGTAACCACGTTCCAGGACATCTGAGAATTTTCATAAAAAGAATTAATAAAGTGCTGAATACGTCGAGCCATAGGTTCGATTGGAGTTCGTATCTCAACAGACGCTCCGAGAAGTTCATTCTCTCGGCAAGCGAGAATCCGCGCCATAATCCTCTGTTCGGGTGATAAAGTCCCTAGGCGAGATCCGCACAGAACATCCTTTAATTCGGTTGTATTCGCTAAGTGTAAAGTTCTTTTGAGTTTGTCAAATTGAGAATCAGAACTACCTACATGTATTCGAATTGTGGTAAGCCATTTGTAGAGTTCACTGATAGTCAAATTAGTTAAAATTTCCTGTAGAGTGGTACCTTTAATTTGCCTAGATCTGGCCTCCCAACCAAGCCCGCTACCTAAACACTCTGGACAAGAGCAATTTTTGAAGGATTCATTTACAGTTTTACTCCAAGATCTATCGGAAGTTTTCCAAATATTTGTCTGAACGTATGTGAAAAGCCCACGCCAGCGGTACCAATTTCCCTTTATCGCAGGGTCTTTACCTTGAGCTAAAAAAGCCTTTCTTGGAAATCCAAACCACAAAGCTTTAAGACCTTCAGAATCAAGTTGAGTGTAAGGGACAGTTAAATCTATCAAGCCTGAATTGGCAAGACGGGTTAGAGCGGGTAACATATCTTTACGAAATGAAGATTTTAGTAACTCATTTACGAACGGGGTGAAAAAGTCCGGTTCTGTGATTTTTCGTTGGTAATTTGCAATAATGTACTTTTCATCGACTGATTGCATTAATCCTTTGCCTCCACAAAGAATACATGGAGCAAAGTCACTATTACGATCAAAAATTTGAGAAACTTGCTGTTTAACCCCAATTTGTAATGGTCTATCGCTTAGTGTTCGTAGTGAAAAATTGTAGATTTCTCCTGACTGAGAATTAATGACAGACAACCACCCTTCACCAAATGATAAAGCCTGACGAATACTTAATTCAGTGGAAATACTTGGGTCTACTAAGATTCGTACGTTTGAAATTTCAAAGGGATTGCCTTTTGGGGGAGGCGGCTTATGAATCACTTTTTTTTCATAAAACCACCCCCAGGCACCTAATGCAAGTTGTGTTTCAATAGATTTTTTAATGTCATGCCATGTTAAACTTTCCATGGAACCCAGCCACGTTGCTGGAAACCAACCAATAAATGGCGTGGAAAGTTTTTCTGCCAGCGAATATGCGTCCCTGATTAATTGTTCTTGATCCTGAATAGGTAAACCGTTGTCTGTAACCGAATATCTGGCAAAAAGTTGGTATAGCGGAACTGCAGCTCCAATGAGTGCCAAAAGATCATGATTTTGCCCAGATGTTTCTTCAGCATCAATAACATAGGTTGGTTGTTCTAAGGATGGCGAGGTTGCTTTAATGCTGTCTTCATCCTCCTCTATTGATGTATTAAATTTGGAATGTGAGGTTGGTGAAATTAGCTTTATAGACGATGGATAGGTAGATGGGGATATTGTTGAAATTGTTTGAAAGTTCCCTAAAATAGCTTGCCTTGTATGTGAATTAACTGGACCTGATCCTATAAGGTCTTTCGGCGAACCCTGGAAAATGATGCAACCACCATTCTCTGCTGAGCCGGGACCAACTTCTACAATCCAATCCCCTCGTTCGATCATAAAAAGAGAGTGTTCCACCAGTATTACGGTATGATTTTTCTCACTGACTATTCGACGCAATGCCCCCAGTAATTTCATTTGGTCGGCTATATGCAAGCCCGCAGCAGGTTCGTCAAGCAGAAATATTAAGTGTTTGGTTGATTTATTGCCTCTCAAATTTTCGAAATCGAGCAAAGATAATGCCATCCGAAGTCGTTGCCATTCACCACCGCTTAAAGTCGGGATACGGCGACTTAAGCTAACGTAGCCAAGGCCCAATTCGGAAAGCAACTGACAGGTTTTTTGGATTTTTAATGGTAGTATGCTATTTACACTTAGCTGATCAACCGGAATTTCCATCCATTGTGCAAAATTTTGATTTTCCACAAGTGGAACGAGTGCCAATGGTCGTATGCCACTGCCATTACACGCTCCACATGGCAACGCCCATCTAATACCATCTAGAGAAATATATCCTAAACCAGCACATGTTGGACATTTACCCTCTATAGTATTTGGGGAGAAATTGGAGGAACCGAGTCCAAATTTCTCGGATTGAGACTTTTGGCTAAACCAATCGCGAAAAACATCTCCCAAACCAAGATAAGTCAAGACCAGTGAACGTGGATTATCCGCTGGAGCCATCTGCGAAAGATGTAAAACTTTACCCGAAAACTTTTGTCCCTTTATCGCAATCCTTTGATAGGTATTTCCAAAAGATTGGTTGTTTTCTAGGTAATTGTGCAACGCATGGAAAAGAACATCACGAACAATAGTTGTTTTTCCAGATCCTGAAACACCAGAAAAACATGTAATAGATCCTAGTGGAATATCAACAGATTGCTGATTAACATTACGAAAAGTAATGCCTTCAAGAGAAATCCAACCTTGAAAGCTGTTTGCACTTAAATTACTAAAATTATATGTATGATCTTTTTTTTCAACAGATAGTGGCGGACCTTTATAGACAATAGTACCACCATTCGCCCCTGCTGTAGGTCCTAGTTCTACCAGGTAATCAACACCGTTAATTACTTCAGGATTATGGTCAACAACAATTATTGATGTGTTCTCTAAAAGAAGCCCCCTTAATATTCTAAGGATATGCCTTGCATCGGTGGCATGAAGGCCACGAGTTGGTTCATCAAGAACATAGACAGAGGGTGTTACATGTGAAACTAGTTCTCTTGCAATTCGTAGCCGCTGACCTTCACCCCCACTTATTGATGGAACACCGCGTATTAGTGGTAAATGTCCTAAACCGAGGCTACAGCAAGAGCTGATACATTCTTTTAGTTCTTGAAAATGTGCTAAATGAGAATTGGGTATATTATTGCCAATATCCCCGAGCCAATGCAAAAGTTCAGTGAGGCTGAACTTGTAAATTACTTCTAAAGGGGTCTCGCCAATAAAGACACGACGAGCTGGGTAGGAAAGACGAGATCCTTTACAATCTGGACATAGACCTTGGTCGCGGAATATGCGTAGAACTTTTGCTGCTGTGGAGTCGCTGGAAAGAGATTTTTCAATTCGCTTTACAATACCTTCAAAAGGCTTTTTCTTTCCACGTGGTCGGCCATCTTCGCTTATTGGTTGAAAAATCTGGTCATTACCGTTTAAAATACTCTGCCATTCCTGAGAATCAATATCTTGCCAAGTTACAAATTGAGAATGTCCGCGACTTACTAGAAAACCTGCTAGTTCCTCCACAAGAGTAGGGAAGTATTTGTATTTTTTTGATTTTTCATCATATGGCAACGCGAGTCCGCCATAGGCCAACGGCTTGGAAAGGTCGTCTAAAAGATTATTAATAAGAACTGCTTCTATTTCTCCAATTCCTCTACAGGTTGGGCAACGACCTCCTCTTGGCAATTTTGAATTAAATGAAAGAAGTGTTTCGTTCGGCTTTAGAAGAATTTCCGGTTCTGATGGGTGGACTAATGCACCTTGTAAATCAATAAAAGTGTTTATACCTTTTTCTTCAAGGATAATGCAAACTGATCCCGAAGGTTGTGCCATTTTAAATGCTTCTTCAATAGCCACTAAAACAGCATGTGAATTTTTAGTTGGAATTTGTTTACCTGTCAAAGCGTAAAGATCACGCTGGGTTTTGGCAGTTGTTGAGCGGTGGCGTTCTGGTGGAACAGATTTTTGTACCTCTGGGATCGTATCAGTTTCAACTACGCAAACTTCGATTGAATTTTTAACAGCAATTGCATTCGAAATTCTCGGCCAAAGTGGTCCCAACACCCTGATTCCAAGACGGCAAAGCGGTGTAACCAGGGAATTTGTATGTTGGTGTTTTAGCCATTGCACAATCAAACTTGGAGTTGGTGGAGGTACTACCTCGCCAGACCGACTTCGAACATAAGCTAAGGGAATGAGAATTGACCGCAAAGACTGAAGGATTCCGGATGCCGTGCCAATCGTGGAGTGTGGATTCCAACGAAGAACTCCTTGACTCACCTGAATGGTAAATGGAATTGTCGCTCCATCTATTTTGGGTCGATAAGGTATAGGAAAACTTTCCGATCGGCCACTCAAAGCCTTATGTCGACGCTCCGCCTCCACAATCAGGCAATCCTCAATGAGGGAAGACTTTCCTGACCCAGAAACTCCTGCAATACAAGATATTTGCCCTATTGGAAGCTCGATAGAAACGTTTTGGAGGTTATT
>JXSN01000456.1 GCA_001276605.1 Achromatium sp. WMS2 | reverse complement strand
TGAGCTACTTCACGTATAACACTAAACTTATTGGCTTGAAATAAATGGTGCAAGCCATGGATGGTAAATCGCAAAAAATCGTATGGTGCATCGTGTATTGGGTAAAAAAATGGCACTGATAGGTAAAGCCTACCGCCAGGCTTTAAAACCCTATGAATTTCAGCTAAGGCCTTGTCAGCACATGTACAGATAAATTTCTTTCAGAACACCAAGTTATTAAATTCCAGTCGTACTCAGTCAAAGGCGTGCGAATATCCATAAGCAATATCAAACCACGTAAACAATTACGCTGATTGAGATACTCGGCAATACTGCGCTGCCATCTTTGTTGCTCAGCACCAGGGGCTTTAGCATAACCATACCCCGGCAGATCAACTAACCTCCGCTCTGCATCCAATTGAAAAAAATTTAAGAGTTGAGTGCGGCCAGGTATTTTACTAGTGCGACATAGATTGGTTTGACCGCACAACGCATTGATAGCGCTTGATTTTCCAGCATTAGAACGACCTACGAAGGCTATCTCGTAGCCAGTATCTGATGGAATTTGGGAATAGAGGGCGGCGCTGGTTAAAAAATTGGCAGCCCGATATAAATTAGACACCACTATATATAAGGTCTAGATTAAATTTAGGGGAAATTCAACTGATGCTGCCATCCTTGGCAAACGATAATTCTTGAGCATAATCAAACAAAGCCTGTTAACTAAGCAATACAAGCACTTAGTCAGTTAACTGCCAGTAATAACTGCTTAATCGTCCTGCTCACCACGGTATTGGGTTAACTTACCACGACCAACCTTTACATGATCACCAACTTTTACCTTGGGATCAGCATTTAATACCACAGTGCGCTTACCACCTTCATCCATACGCACGGTAACGGTCCATTTGGATCCAGTCATGGCATTTTCCGCGTAAGCACCACCCACTGCTCCCGCAACTGCTGATAGCGCAGTAGTTAGGGTATCGCCACCACTTGCTGCATGCGCCGCGGCCCCGGCTGCCAAGGCCCCAGCAGTTCCACCAGCTACTCCAGCTGTACCATTGGCTGTAGACTGCACCGCGGTAACCACACCACAGGTCTCACACTCATCATCAGCCCAGCCTATACCCAAACCGCTGACGGCGAGAGAAGCTGCCAATACTCCAGTAACCAGGTTGTGACGTATACGATTTGTTATAGCCATGTTATACCCCTCTTTTTGCATATACCAAGCAACGCCTACAAGATTTATGGAATAGCGACGTCACCACTTAAATATTATGTGTTTTCAAAATCCAGCGGCACAACTTAGCCCCGCTT
>JXSN01000455.1 GCA_001276605.1 Achromatium sp. WMS2 | reverse complement strand
TATAGATTTATAGGCTTGATTAATATGCGTTATTAATTGCTCAATTTGACTGGAATTAAGTCCGATACGCTCTGGACCAATATGTAATTCCAAACCGTCAGCAAGATATACTCGTGACCACGCTTCAGCGATGCCATGCTTTGCTGGTTGTATCGGCATATCAGCCGGTACTCCTTTCTCCAAAAGCTCCTGGATGCGTTCTAGATTTAAACCCACGGTTTGCCAGCGGCGAATTGCCAGTAAACGTTCCACATGCTCTTGGGTGTAACGAGCACCGCGTCCTGGAACCCCAGCTCCAGGTACTAGACCCTTATATATATAGAATCGAATTTTGCGGATGGGCATTCCTACAACTTCAGCTAAAGTTTGAATGCTCATGCCTTCAGTATCATACATAACAACACAACGATTAATAATGGTAAAGTAAGGGTTTTAGATTTATTGTAAACAACTCCTTAAAAACACTTGTTTAAGTAAAGCTAATTTTGACCCCGAATGTTTAGACACCAGTATGGGCATTTATAGGCCATACCTTAGTTAATATACGACAATTAAATATTCTCTATATAGTCATTGTGATGGCTCCTAAATAGGTTACCGGCATTATGTTTACTAGAATTTAGTATAGCCCAAACTCGTTAAATATACAACACTAAAAAATACAGTTTAGGTGTTGCAAAATATTTTAGCACTACTATAATTACAGTATAGCTGTTTAGTTTGAATGATAAAGGAGGCATTACTATGAAGAATACAACCTATAATCAAGCTTGGGTAATCTGGTTATTCTTGTTCAGTTTAATGGCAAGTATGTGTAACGTTGGCAACGTTTGGGCGGGTACAAATACCCAACAGCTCGATGAAACTCAACCAGTAACCATCTTATTGGGCCAAACTCCAGAGTTAACTGGACCTTTTCATAACGGCCAAGGGATGTTAATTGCACGGGTTACGGCAGTAGGTTCAGCTGGCACTGGACTGCATCGTGTCAAAATAGTAGCTATTTACCGGTTATGGAAACGCAATTCGTTACCTAAATTTGCACGGCGGGACTGGCCGCAGATTAAAGCTGTGCCGTTTGAGGACGAAAATGGCGTAATGTGGAACTTAGAAGATGGTAAAGAATGGAGAAAGGAGTACCGGCTGATATGCCGATACAACCAGCAAAGCATGGCATCGCTGAAGCGTGGTCACGAGTATATCTTGCTGACGGTTTGGAATTACATATTGGTCCAGAGCGTATCGGACTTAATTCCAGTCAAATTGAGCAATTAATAACGCATATTAATCAAGCCTATAAATCTATA
>JXSN01000454.1 GCA_001276605.1 Achromatium sp. WMS2 | reverse complement strand
CTTACCCTCCATAGTGCATTACGCCCCCGATACCATCCTGGTGGGAATCGAGGCTAAGGCCCAAATGGTAGCTGACCCCCGGAACACAATTGTTTCTGCAAAAAGATTGTTGGGACGCAGCATCGAGGAGCTGCGCAATTTAAAAATCCCCGTACCTTATGAGCTAATATCCAGTGGTGAATCCCAAGTTCCCGGCATCCAAACCCGACATGGCAACGTTAATGCTATCGAAGTAGCAGCTGAAATTCTCAAAACCCTGAGTAAACGAGCGGAAGCTACCCTTGGCGGTCAATTGACAGGGGTGGTAATAACCGTACCAGCTTACTTTGACGATGCTCAACGTCAAGCAACCAAGGATGCAGCCACATTAGCCGGTCTCAAAGTTTTTAGATTGCTCAATGAACCTACTGCTGCTGCTGTAGCCTATGGCCTAGATAACCAGGCAGAAGGAGTGCATGTTGTTTATGACCTAGGTGGCGGTACCTTTGACGTCTCAATCTTAAGAATGCATCAAGGCGTATTTGAAGTATTAGCCACAGCTGGTGACACTGCCTTAGGTGGAGATGATCTAGATGCCGCAATTGCCGAATGGATATTGCAGCAGGCAAACATTGATTTAAAGACTATCGAGACCCAGGAATTGCGGCAAATACTAAAGGACGCTTGTGCCGCCAAGGAGGCTTTAACCACGGAACAACGGGTTATGGTACAATTATCCAACCCTAAACCCTGGTCTGGGATTTTAACTCGAGCAACTTTTGAGCAAATAGTGGATCCCATATTACGTCGCACTTTAGCACCATGTCGCCGTGCCTTGCGCGATGCCGCCATAGACCCAGAAAGTATAGCCAACGTGATACTGGTAGGCGGAGCTACCAGAACGCCCAAGGTCAGAGAACTAGTAACAGTTTTTTTCGGTAAAACTCCACTAGTTGACATAGACCCAGATCGCGTCGTAGCCATAGGCGCCGCCATTCAAGCTCACATTTTGGCTGGTAACAAGACGGCCTCTGACCTACTGCTACTGGATATAATCCCATTAACTCTGGGATTAGAAACCATGGGAGGTCTAGTGGAACCGATCATACCACGCAATACTACCATTCCGGTTACGCGTTTTCAGGAATTCACCACTGGATATTAGCTCATAAGGTACGGGGATTTTTAAATTGCGCAGCTCCTCGATGCTGCGTCCCAACAATCTTTTTGCAGAAACAATTGTGTTCCGGGGGTCAGCTACCATTTGGGCCTTAGCCTCGATTCCCACCAGGATGGTATCGGGGGCGTAATGCACTATGGAGGGTAAG
>JXSN01000453.1 GCA_001276605.1 Achromatium sp. WMS2 | reverse complement strand
AAGGTTATGATCAGCCTGCGGATTTAAGCCATCCAAAACCGCCCGGCCATGAGCTTGCAAGTGTAAGTTTTCAATGACAAAATCCACCCGCTGCGGAGTAGCAGTAGTTTCAACCTCAGTCTTTAAAACTGCCCCCAAGCTGCTAAGTTGATAATCAAGCGTCGTACCCAACAACAAATGCCACCTAGCAATACCTTGTTCATCATATAATCCTAATTGCTTATGCAATCGCTCGACCTCGCGTTGCAACGCCTCATTGCATTTACGCACAGTATCAATATCGGTAGTGCCAGTAGCAGTGGTGTAGCCAGTATGACTAGCAATAAACTTGCTGATAGGTGTACCCATGCTAGCCAACCAGCTTTTAGCTTTTTGAGATTTACGCGGGCTAGCGGTATGACCATAATAATACAAAACCTGCTCCGCCGCGGTAGCGTCGATAATATCCTCACCCTGGCCCCCAGCCATGACGAATGGGGTGTTTAAAGTATTGAGATACTCCAAGATTTTAGTTTTACTGATAATACCGCCGCAAAGGTGATACAGCCCAGTAAGACTAATGCCACATTGCCCAGTTTTGCGATCAGTGTAATACATCACTTCGCCAGTAGTAGTCTTGTTGACTTCCACTTGCGTAGCATAGGTTAACACTTCAATGCCATCAACAATTGTACTATTTACCTGCAAATGCTCCATAACATCAAACCCGGTTTTGTAAAATACGAAACTCTCCGCCCCGAGACGGCCCATGTCACCTACAGTTTTAAATGCTTCCTGGTAACCTTGACTTGAATAATAATAGGCAATGTCGAAACACACACTGGCAAGTATTACCTTGACTTCTTTCCCGTTTAGCTTAGGCGAATTTTTCCGCAAGTCTACGAGGAAAATTTCCCTATTTTTCAAAATATTAGATAAAAGTGTTTCTCTTATTTTCCGCAAGGTCCCCTCGGCTTTTTCGACCTTTGTGGCCTTCTCAATAGCACTACGTATTGCTTTTTCATCAACTCCGCAAAGCTTTGCCAAACCACGAATGTGGATACCAGATTGGCGCGTGGGACGGTGCACGAAATAATCAATCTTATCGATTTTTTTGTGCAACCAGGGTTCATCATTGGAATGTTCGGTGTTGGGCATTTGTTGTTGGGTACGACGCTTGATTATCAACTTAGCAGCTTGGGGGCAGTTTTAAAGACTGAGGTTGAAACTACTGCTACTCCGCAGCGGGTGGATTTTGTCATTGAAAACTTACACTTGCAAGCTCATGGCCGGGCGGTTTTGGATGGCTTAAATCCGCAGGCTGATCATAACCTT
>JXSN01000452.1 GCA_001276605.1 Achromatium sp. WMS2 | reverse complement strand
AATGGAATACGTGGAAATTCGGCCTGCAAATTGAGAGCATACTTGCGAATATATTTAGGATCATGCAGTACCGCATACACATAGTTAAAAATATCGCGTTTAGTTATAGTTAAATCTGGATAATTAATTTGAAATTGGTTGAGTGCCCAGTCGGTGATATTGTCTTGGATCGTTCCATCTTTACCATAGATCGAGAATGGTAGAAATTGGGTTTTTTCTAGTAAATCAAGACATGGGATTACAGCAACAGCTAAGGTTTGAAATGGCTTGGCATGTGGAATTCCAGAAATACCAATGGCTAAATTTGGGGGACTTTCTTTTCTTATGGGAAAAAGAACCTTTTGTCTAGAAGGCATCTCATTTAGTTGGCTATTAAAATATAGTTTTAATTTCACAAACGGTCTGTAAATAGAGTCCACAATGCTCTTAGCAGTGTAAACATAACGCATTCCTTTGGCTAAGTTGGTCCGCAATGCTCTAGTCCATTTGATACCGCCATCACTAGTAGCATCTCGAGTACGCATTGCTTCATAGCAACTGATTAAATATTGTACCTTACTTTTGATTTCTGCTGCTGTTAAGCCATATACCCATTCATCGCGTGCGGTAACTACTCCTAGAGAATATAGTTTAAAAATTGCCTCCGCGTGCTTGCCATTTTTTACCTCTCTACTGGCTACTGGTAGCCAGGTACTCCAATCTTCATGAGGTTGGTTTAACCACTCCCCATTGGGGCCGGGGGTAATGCGCGTAAACTCTCCTTTACGAGACAGCTTGGATAAAGTGTGATATCGCAACCAACGACGTTTTTCAAGAGCTGGGAGAAAATCATCCACACTTATATAACTGATCTTGCAGCCACTAAGCTCAGGATTACGCAAGCAAAAATATATAGCTACGCCAACACGGATCTTGTCATTAAAGACATTTCCAGCTTCTTGCTTGCGTCGTTGTCCGCTAGTGCGGGCGTTGCCTTTAAGATTTACAACCCATATTTCCTGAAAATCTTGGCTGACTATTTTCCGAAAACCGTCAAAGCCTCTGGCATCGATAAAGGATGAGTTGCTGATAAATGCAACTAATCCCTGATCACCAATGCGGTCAGAGGCCCAACGGAAAAATCGCACATACGGGTCATATAACTTGGATATTTTGGATCCATGTATGGGTACCGGAACCTTTATTGTGGATTTGATTGATTAGTGGCGTGGGGATAAGAAAGCTCTGAAAGCCAAATTTGCCACCGAAGTTCATGCCAATGAAATCTCAATTTTACCATATTACATTGCCTGTTTAAATGTTGAACAAGCATATTA
>JXSN01000451.1 GCA_001276605.1 Achromatium sp. WMS2 | reverse complement strand
TAAAGCAAATGAAATATTTAGAACAGACTTCTTTTTTATTAATTTTTTATATATTATACGCTATTAGTGTCTCATTAATACCTAATACTGCTACAGCTAAGGAGGAGACGTCACCCTTTGCCGCTGTGCATAATTTCTTATTAGGGCACTATACCATAATTGGTAGGAATTGTGATTCTCATCCTTATGGAGTAAATCTGCTAAAATACTGGTAGCAACCCAAATCCCGTGGATCCTATTTGTGATTGCTGGTTGCACTGGCAATGGCGTTAAATATGTACCACTACCACTAACATTTACCGATTCCGCTGAATTCGATGAAATTTTATCAGCAGCACTACTGAGTAGCGAAGATCCAGTGGTAGTTAAGGTAGCATTTAACGAAAATTCCCTACCTAAACGCATTGAACATTGGTTTGCCATGGTAAATGATTCCGGTGGCAAGGTTCAAATGCGAACAAAACTGGACGTCCGCGACGGCAACGGCAACATTTTATTCTTCTACGAATTGCTTAAACGTGTTTTTAATGTGGGATATAACCGAGAATTATATAAACCCGCTGAACGCTATGATGCCGTGCTAAGTAAGGATGATGACACTGGGCAAATCACAAAATTAGAATTTAAACTCCGTGCTAATGTTGTTGGTACAAATTAACCGCGTACATTGGGGCCATTAAGGCGGGAGCAATGCAGAACCTATCCCACTAATACAGTTTGGGTGTAACATATTACTTGAATTTTAAGAAAAAAGACGACACCCCACGCTTTTAAGCAGAGCGGGCGTTTGCCTGGTTACAAAGGAAGTACTTAAATGTAGCCAAGAACATAATAATAGATAATAACCATTATTTATGGTTAATAAACCAAGTTTCTAAGCCAGGCCTCGTAGTTACAACATTGGGTTGATAAATGTAGCAACTAATACGGGCATAATTATCTAAATCCCCTTGAAATAGGCAAGTAGCTTCGTATCCGTGCGATTGCTTGGTATAACGCATCCTCAATACTTGAGTTTCACCAGATAAAGTATACTCGACACCGCCTTCACCGATAATCTTTTGTCCTCTAATATGGCGGATAATACGCAATTTATCGCCTAAACTAGTAATTTCAGCAGTACCTTGGTATAAAGAATGAGAATCACAATTCCTACCAATTATGGTATAGTGCCCTAATAAGAAATTATGCACAGCGGCAAAGGGTGACGTCTCCTCCTTAGCTGTAGCAGTATTAGGTATTAATGAGACACTAATAGCGTATAATATATAAAAAATTAATAAAAAAGAAGTCTGTTCTAAATATTTCATTTGCTTTA
>JXSN01000450.1 GCA_001276605.1 Achromatium sp. WMS2 | reverse complement strand
TGAAATTAGATTGTTCAGAATCATTAGCGTGCAACCATAGGTGCTCATAATACTCGGGAGCAGATACCCCGGCGGCATAACCACTATTACTTGCAATGCGACTATAAGACCAGGGTATCCAAGTTGCTATAACTTTGAGTTTAGGCAGATTTTTTAAAACTGCACGATCTTTGGTGGCGGACGGCAGCTCAAGCAATGCCGGCACATGCCAGGCTCCACAAACCACAGCTATATTTTTATACCCATTTTTTATAGCTGAACGCAATACTTGGCGCATGTGGGCTTCGCGGTAATTCTCTGCAATTTCATCATTTGAGCTAAAAAAATCCGGAAGTTCTTTGCGTAACGCTACCATGGCTTCCTGGATGCCGGCAAATACATCTCTAGAATCAGTGCGTTGTTCGATAAATTGATCCCACCATGCTTCACCATCTACAAACCCGGCAGCTTTAGCCAACCAATCCAAGGGGTCCCTGGCTAAATGTATTTTGTCATCACTATTCAGCGCTATAGATTCAGAACTTGGATCAGCAGGATTCGGAGTTGGTATTTCGGCATCATGATCTGCTTCAGTCCCGCGGCGTGCTTCTATAGCCGCAAGCCCCATAGCAAGATGATTGCTTTGCGGCAAATCCATGAATTTTATGGGTATTTCGTTGCGCAATCCGTATTGAATAGCTTGCCATTCAGGTGAAAAAATAGTAAAAGGGGCAAATGCTGTACATCTGGGAGTAGATGTCGAATAAATCATTACCGCCACTGGTGGCACCATGTCGGTATCAGCAGCATAAGCAATTAGATTATCAATCTCGGTCGGGCCTTCAATCAATATACAATCTGGTTGTAGGCGTTCCAATTCAGTAACTAACATGCGGGCCGATCCAGGTCCGTGGTGACGAATACCAAATAGATGGTATTTTTTATCTGTAGGCATGATTATGGCTTGGTAAATAATTAAAATTATAGAGTATCAATGGTTCGGATAGTTTTACATATCAATAGCCACGTAATTGCATATACGATCAAAATCAGGGCGTAATTTTATGATACTGAAGTCCAAACCTAAGTAAGAAGAAAATCGTTCGAGCAAGTGACTGTTGAATTTACGGGTTATCCAACTAGCTATTGCAATGCCCCATCCTGAAAATTCTTTAATTATGTGAATTCTGATTCAGACAATTGTAATTCATGCGTGCTAGCTTCAACCAAAGTTCGGCGATAATACATTAAATTTGCGTTATTGTTGTTGGGGTTCGCGTTACTCACCTCGTCCTACGGGCTGATCATTAATAGGCTAGTTGCTTACTGCAATAATTGTTC
>JXSN01000449.1 GCA_001276605.1 Achromatium sp. WMS2 | reverse complement strand
GTAGTAATGGTGGGAGAGATTGGAGGCACGGCTGAAGAAGAGGCGGCTGATTTCATCAAGGCTCATGTCACCAAGCCCGTCGTAGCCTATATCGCTGGGGTAACAGCGCCACCGGGTAAACGGATGGGACATGCCGGGGCCATAATCAGTGGTGGTAAAGGCACTGCTGCGGGTAAATATGCAGCTTTAGAATCCGCTGGAGTAACTACGGTCAGGTCTCCAGCTAAAATAGGCGCGACCATAGCAGGCCTGTTAAGTTAAGTGTGAGCAATAGTCTACATACCTACAGCGTGCTGCCTAGCTAAGTTTAAATTTTAGGCTAGATCTTCACTGAGACCAGGTTGGACCGGCCATTAGTTCCCAGATTGCAATATGGGAATGGGTCGGCATCTGGTCTTGTGATCGTTCCCGTGCGCCAGCGTAGATCGTAGGTGCGATTAGTGTAGCGTGATCACATATTTTTGATCGTTCCTACGTCCTAGAGTGGGATACATCCACGTTGCTATAATATTTCAGACTGATCATACCACCATGATTCAATCTGACACAGCCGCTCCAATCAATCCTTGTATCGATTTTGCCTTTAAAAAACTTTTCGGCAGCGAAGAAAATACCGACATGCTAATTGCGCTAATTAATGCTATTTTGCAGCTACTGTCACCCACAACCAAGGTTACCATAAGAAACCCTTACAGCATATCCGACTACCGTAGCGATAAATTATCCATTCTCAACATCAAAGCCCAAGAAATGGTTCAACATCCGGCATTCCGCATACCACAAAATAACACGTTGATTTAATTAATATATTAATAAATTTTATAGACTATAAAATTAAATTTTATTATTAAATATCAAAACATTGCATTGGGGTATGCGGAATGTCGGTTGCATAATCAAGGCCCTGGACATCACTAAACGCCTGTTTAATGATGCAATGGTTCGGACAGTTTTCTAGGGTTGTAGCCAAGTAGCATCAAATAGTTAGCTAATTATTCACAAGTGCTGGTAGCAAGCTAAGTTGAGTTTTAGTACAACCATGAAATCTAACCTTTTGATCTATAAAACCCAAAACTGTCCGAACTATTGGTAACAAGGACTTGAAATTTTTTTGGACGCCCCCATCATTAGGATCAATTACACTCGATAATCCAGTTTTTAATGCTTGACAAAAAATTAAAGACTAAATTCAAGCATACCAATTTCAAACATAAGTGCAGACCCACTCCGCCCTATACCGTAAAGACGGCGTTGGTTCTTGTCGCCCTAACTCTCTTACACACATGTGTTTTCCGGAATCAGCTAGAGGCAGCCATTTTTT
>JXSN01000448.1 GCA_001276605.1 Achromatium sp. WMS2 | reverse complement strand
GTGCTAAGGCAATAGATCGTCTTAGGGTTGGGGCAAAGCTTCCAGAGGTAATAATACCAACTTGTTGATTATTAGATAATATAGGCTGGTGATTACGTAGTACGCCTCTGCCATCTAATACCAGACCCACAAATTTTGGTAATTCGACAGTTTGGCGTTGGTTTTCGAGAGCAGTGCGTCCAATAAAAGATCGAGTCAGTGGTTCCCATGCTACGGTCCAAGCCAGTCCGCATTCTAGTGGGGATATGGTCTCATCCATATCGGTTCCGTATAGGTTCATACCAGCTTCTAAGCGCAAAGTATCACGTGCTCCTAGTCCACAAGGTTTGGCTCCAGCGGAAATCAGGTTTTGCCACACTTGAGGAGCCGTTGCAGCTGAGATGATTAATTCAAAACCATCTTCGCCCGTGTAACCGGTGCGCCCTACAAACCATTGATCTTGAATGGCGGCGGTAAATGGTTTTAATTCGGCTACGATTTCACGCAATGCTTGGGGTAGTAGTGGGATAAGTACGGTTCTAGCTTGAGGCCCTTGTACTGCTAACATTGCTAGATCGGTGCGGTGACGAATGTGTACTGAATAGTTAGTAGCTTGCTTTTTTATCCAAGCTAAATCTTTGGTTGTAGTTCCGGAGTTTATTACTAGGCGATACCAGGAGTTGGCGACGTGATAGATGATCAGGTCATCCAGTATGCCCCCTTGGTCCTGTAACATGCAGGTGTATAGGGCCCTGCCAGGGGAGATGCGAGCCACATCGTTGGCAACGAGACGTTGTAAAAACGCTTTACTATCTGTGCCTTCGATGTCTACGACGGCCATGTGCGAAACATCAAATATCCCTACATTATTGCGTACGATATGATGTTCTTCGATTTGGGATCCGTAGTGTAGGGGCATTTCCCAACCAGCGAAGGGGACTAAGCGGGCATTTAGGGTTTTGTGCTGTTGGTAAAGTGGGGTGCGTAGCATTAGTTTTGTATGGCAGTGATGATAATTATTTTTTGGTAAAGTTTGGGTGGCTGACTAATTTTAAGATGAATATGCAGGCGGTGCAATATGTGGGGTATACTGCCATCAGGACGTAATTCTCAGGCTAGGGATAAGTTTGCCTCTAAGTTGCGTCGATAGCAGTCCCACTCAAACAATGGACGCACTGCTCTCGAAAACCAACGCCAAACTGTCGAATTACCAAAATTTGTGGGTCTGGTATTAGATGGCAGAGGCGTACTACGTAATCACCAGCCTATATTATCTAATAATCAACAAGTTGGTATTATTACCTCTGGAAGCTTTGCCCCAACCCTAAGACGATCTATTGCCTTAGCAC
>JXSN01000447.1 GCA_001276605.1 Achromatium sp. WMS2 | reverse complement strand
AGCTCTTACAAAATATTTTGGGGTGATTTACAACTCAATATAGGCAATAGCTTTGGATACTACAAAACTGCACCTTTGGATGTTGGCGATCTGCATATGGATTATGATTTGCAAAATACCATCCTGAAAAATGGTTTAAGCCTCGAAGGTTCCCTGGGCACCAGTTTGTTTAATAGACCTGGATCTTGCAGCAATTTTATTGCAGCGTCAAAATCCCTGATAGCAGCGAATATGGTAGCTGCGTAAAATACTGATCTAGGATTAAATTGTTTGGCAAAGGTAACGGCAGTAGCTTGAGCTGCGGCTATATCTTCGGGTCTAGAATTAATCTCACCAGTCCTGGCATTTATCAGTGCCATCAGGTAAAGAATACCATCATCTTTGATACTTACCGGTTCGTTAGTTTTTACCGATTCATCGGTATCCCGTAATAGTTTACTAGCCTCTACCAGTTCGTTAGCTGCTTCGGTGTATTTTTGCTTCGCAAATGCAATCTGTGCTAGCCGACTGTGGCTTCTGGCTCTTAATTTGGGATCACTGTTAATAGTTAAAACTTTGGCAAGGCTCGTATTACAGGCCGCTGCCTGCGGTATATCCTGTAATTTTAGATAAATATCACATAAAAGTGAAGTTTGCTGCGGAGTTCTTTGGTCAGGAGCTAAGGCTTCGTAGCGACGCTTGACATCAAGGATTCGCCCAGAGCGCAAATCTTGATAATCTTGGTCAGAAATATTCTGATTTTCTAAACTAGCACGTCCTGCAATGTAATCACCCACAAAAACAGCGCCACACCCGCTTAGCATCCCTACAAACAACACACAAGCTGTGAGTTTATATTTCATGTTGTTTCTATTACCATAGTTGTCACCACAAAATTTGAAATCAGTGCTAAACACGGCATATGCCTAGCACTGGTTTGATCACAAGCCCCTGCTGTTGGTCTAGAGCTTAAAATCTATAGCTTAAATTAGCCTTGACTGCGTTGTATTTCTCACCTGTGGTCCAGGATAAACCCAATTGGAAGGCATCCCAGCTTTGGCTATCCATGGTTTTGCGGGTACCAATTAGAAATCCAATATCATCATAATGTTCTAAGTAAAGGTTATCTCCAAAAAACTGGGTATCCACTACATATATCTGCCAGATACCAGGTCTATTAAACAAACTGGTGCCCAGGGAACCTTCGAGGCTTAAACCATTTTTCAGGATGGTATTTTGCAAATCATAATCCATATGCAGATCGCCAACATCCAAAGGTGCAGTTTTGTAGTATCCAAAGCTATTGCCTATATTGAGTTGTAAATCACCCCAAAATATTTTGTAAGAGCT
>JXSN01000046.1 GCA_001276605.1 Achromatium sp. WMS2 | reverse complement strand
GTTTAGAGTTATTGCTAGGTATTGGTACGCATCAGTATCAGGCTACAGTATTAGTTTCTGGACTACCACCAAAATATCCGTGCGAAGCTACATGTACAACCTCCCAAGGCTTTTGCATGGCAACTCCAAAAGTAGTAGATTTGAAATCCTGATTTAGGATTAGATTCGCACTCAAAGTCTTTGCTACCGCAGTAGTTTCCAACTGTACACCTGGCAAAGCTAGAGCTTGTTTAAAAAAGTCACGCCCTTCTGAGGTCAAAGGCGGCCTTGAAATTGCACGTGTATCTGTAACGTTGGGGTCATTGGTAAGGGCACGCGTCCAAATAGCACTACCGCCTCTAACTGCTACGCGCTTGCGATTTCTAACAAAACTTGCATACACGGTATCACCAAATCCTCGTTGATACCACTCGTCAACAACCGGTCCCGGCGTACTCATTCCTGCCACCAGTGCCTTAACATTACCAGATTCAGCAATGGGATGCGGTGCTAATAGAGTAATACTTTGGGCAGTAACCACGGCATAGCGTTCGACTAAAAATACGTCTTGATCCAACAATGCGGCAAATGGCACTAACCGTAGATAACTATCAGGTGTTACTACTAAAGTTTGGATATGAGCAGCTTGCAAGCGATCAGCTATAGGTGCAATTAACCACTGATACATTGTGCGAGCTGGCACCACGAATTCATTTTTTGCTTGTTGCTCAATGGTATCTGCACGTAAAGCTTTGCTTAATTCGTCGGCAGTAACCTTTATCTCTTCCCTAGAAACTAATACTGTAGCCTGATACTGATGCGTACCAATACCTAGCAATAACTCTAAACGATTAGCCAATAAAATAGGGTACAGGACAGCAGTATATGGCGAAATATCACTTATATGTTCAGGAGTTACCGTGGCTATAGGACAAATTTCACCCAAATAATCTTGAAACTCGGCTATTTTTAGTTGTTCTTGAACGGTTCTTGCTTCCTGTAGTAACGGTTGGGCCGCTGCGTCTGTAACTTGAGTTGCTTTTTGCAAGAGCAAATCGGTTAGTTCTAGATAAAGCGGCGCTAAACTTTGTGTAAACGACGAAGTACCGGTTTTTTGGTATGATATTGGAATATCAGCACGTATGGATTCCAGATAACGCAAAGCACGTCTTAAGGCTGCTATGGCACGGTCATTATCTCCAAAACGTTTAAATAACAGCCCCCGCCTCCATTCTAAGCGCATTAAAATGTCGTCAGCCTGGACGTTATGGGCAACAGCGACGGCCCTTGCAATTATCGAAAGTGCATCCGGATAGCGCTGTTGACGTTCTAGTAATTTTTCATAAATCGTGTAAAATTCTAGGCGTTGCCTACCTAAGCCGATATTTGGGGTAATATGGCTTAAAATAGACTCTGTGAGATCCATTAAGTTGCGTTCTAACGCTAAATCAGCTACTGCTAGCATTAAAGCATTTTGGGAATAGGTAGGCTCTATGGAAGCTGCTTCTGTGGCTAAATTATAGATAAATTCTGGCTTTGCTGGTTGTAGGTAGGCCAAACCCAGTTGTGCTTGAATGCTAACTGCTGGTATTTTAGCTCGCTGCGCTTGCGTATGTGCCAATTGATAGGCAGTGACGGCCGCCTGCAAATTTCTTTCTACACTGGCGATGCGTCCACGTACCAAAATGATCTTAGCCTGTTCTTCAAGGCTAGAATCGCTTGGCATCGCGCTTAATCTAGTGGCTGCTTTAGCGTATTCTTGATGGGACAGTAAAGTTTCAGCAGAAGTTCTTGTAGCCCACGCCCGTATTACCGGATCGGCAGCCTGGCGTTTCCAGGCAATCTCGTGGTCAATTAAGGCTTTTTTTACATATCCTAAAGCTCGCCAAGCTTCACCACGTAACAATAGGGATCTGGTATCAGTCGCTGCCTCTAGCAAGCTAATAACTTGTTCCCATTTTCCCTGAGATGCAGCCTGATCTGGGGTTAAATCAGTTCCCCAAACAGAGGTTGCTAAACATAGCAAGCTGCTTAATATTATTTTATATAGCATTTTATCTATTTAAATATAAAATTTACAATTTCCGTAGCTACTTGCACTATTCCATCGCTCCGTTTCAGGAATGGAGAGGAGTGCAAGGTGTGATGACTAATTTTAATAACTAAGTACTATTTGGGCATGAATACCTGAATCTTGCCAAGTTCCACGATCATTAATATGACTGTTTTTTAATTGCCGTCCCCAATACAATTGAGTTTGCACGTAATTACGCCAATTCCACAATAATCCTAAGCCTACAGAGTGTAAATCAACATATTCGGCATTAGATGTAGCATTCCAACTACGAGAAAAATCAGTAAATACTGCGCCTTCTAATGTTCCAAAGCGACTTGCCAAATACGGTTCTAGAATGGCATAACGAAACTCTAGGGAAGAAATCAAAATTTGATCTCGAATTACACTATTTTCTCGATAACCACGTATAGTGTTAGCGCCCCCTGCTGAAACTTGCTCAGTTGGCGGTAAATGAGAATCGGCTAATTGCAAGTCTAGACGGCCCAGTATTTGCCAGCTGTTACTCAAACGCTGAATATAGCTTTGTTGAATTAACCAAGATGTGAATTTAGCATCTTGTGGACCTGAAGTTGGTGTTACATTAAAGCCATTTAGACCAAAACTGAGGACAGATCGTAGCGTATAAGCAAAATCAGCCCCTTGCTCGCCCCACTCTTGGCTAAATTGCAATGGTGCCACTCTAGTTTTGCCATCAACCGAACCTGGGGAAAAATCAAAAGGAGCATTGAGAAGGGTATTTTTAGTTGTTGTATAACCTAAACTAAGTCCCAAATTTAGGTTACGAGTGCTAGTATTGATAAGTGGATGCGTTAATCCGAATTTTATATTTTTACTGGTACTTTTGATTTCAAGTACATCCAAAGGCTCTTCAATAACAGATGCTGCCCCTTCCTCCACAGAAGCGTATACTCTGGTGCCAATTGCATTGATTGGAAAATCGAGCTCTAGGTAGCCATGTCTATTGCCGCGACTCCCATCGATGATAAAATTTAAACGTTCTCCAAAACCCAAATTATTTCTTAGTATTCCGTTTAATAAGATGCGCTGTTCTCCCAAACTTACCGGGCTATGATTATCCAATTGTAAATTAATACTGTAAGGTTTTTGTTCTATAACATCTGCAGTTAGTATTGCTGCACCAAAAGTAGGGCTGGGTAATATTCCACCGCGGATAGATTTAATCATTGGGTCGTTGAGCATTACTAACAGCCGGTCTTGTAATGTTGGTAAATGTAACGGTTCGGTGCCAGCTATGCGGAGACGATCTTGGATATATTTGGGTTTTAATCTTGTTAAGCCTTGGACATTGATGGTTCCGACATATCCCTCTGTGATTTGAATGGTTAAATGCTTTAAATGTGAATCGTAGGCAGCAATAGTGGCGCCGGAGTTGATATAGCCAGAATTAATGTAGTATTTAGTAACTTTATAACGTAATTCTTCAAGATCAGCAACATCTAACGGCCTATCAATAAACTCTTGGACTAGGGTTTGCAGTACTATGTTGGTAATTTTGGTGTTACCATGAAAGTTAACTTTCTTAACAAGTATGGTATTGTCATCTGTCCTATCAGGTCCGGAAAATATTTGTGGTACGGGATCCTGAGGGGGAATAAGTAACTGAGGATTGGGTTGGGTATATTGGGTTGGATTACGTGGAATTGTCTTAGCTGTGTTGGTATCTATCATAGACGGCGGCGCCGCTAGGGCTTCTTGATAGCATATAGTGCTGCAAATTACCAAATATAGACAATATACTGCTAAATTACCAGCACTTTTTAATATATTAATTCTCATATAATTTTAATGAAATATACTTAAAAATATGGCTGTTTCGTTACAAAATAGCCAGAAATCATTTAAACTGATCCCAATATCCAGCAAAATATTGATTTTATCAAATAACGTGATTACCTACGCACAAAAATGCTTAATACATCTGTCAGTTATAATCAATATACTAAAATAGTATTAAATGCCAACTAGCTGCAACACTAAGGTATCGGTATCCAGTGTTCTAAAGTAGTAAAAATGTAATATATTGGTAAATCAAACTTCTACATGCTAGGCAGTTACAAAAAATTATAATCGAGCATAATCTAATTAGTGCAGGGTGTACGCGCTAAATAGCTACTATTAGTATTAATACTATCCAATATTTTCGCTGGGAAACCACCTCGATTTGTAATTTGCAATGGTTGTTGTTTACGCAATTGTTCGCAGGAAATCAACCCATATTTGCTAGCTGGAGCTAGTTGTTTGGATGTGCCAACTAGCCCAGAGGCGGCATAAACATCAGGAGATCTGAGGGTTATATTGCCACTTACACCGGCCTCGGCTGCAGCTTGAATTACGTTAACTCCGGAATTAGCTTGATATATTTGTCGAGTTTGTCCCCCTACTGCTACTTGCCCCCCATTGGCTATCACACCGTCTGTATTTATAAATATATTTCCACCCTTAGCACCCACACCAGTGGTATTAGCTTGAATAAATCCAGTATCCATAACTAGGTAGCCGCTATTAACGGTAATATCACCACCATCGCCCCCATTTAAACCCGTCGTATAATCTCCAAACACAGAAGTAATAATTTGGCCATTATTTAGGATTGTAATTGGAGCATTAATGGTAATATCACCACCTTTTCCCGTGCGGGCACTGCTTATAACATTGCTACCTGCGGCAATCTGTAATAGTCTACCCGCAGTTATCTGTATCACGCCCGCATCTCCGGTACCGTAGTTGGCATTGGATACGGAGCTGTATTCAAGTATTCTTATCTCGTTACTAACATTTAATTGTATAATACCAACATTAGCACTCGAAGTCTTGGTAGCTTGGGTAGTAATACCGGAGTAAACACCACTTATGCCATGTATGATCAGATTTTTAGCCGTAACTATTAATTTGCCGCCGGCACCTTGATTTAAAGTGCTACTAGTCAATACTCCACCCGCAATGAGATTAAGTGAATTATTCACAGTAACAATTATATCTCCTGCTTTACCTTGACCTTTGGTTTCAGCCGTAATTCTAGTTAACTTACCCGCGCCATCCAGTGTTAAGTTATGTGCGGTAATGGTAATGACACCAGCATTTCCGCTACTTCCGGCATCAGTATTTGAAGAAATAGTACTGCCATTAAGAACCTGCATTTCTGTAGCGATTATGGAAATAGTTCCGGCGTTTCCCGTGGAGTATTCCGTGTTGGAAAAAATGCCGGTGCTATTAGTAAGAAAATCTCCCATCGTATAGTCAAGAATCAAATTGCGTGCAGTTATGCTTATATTTCCACCCAAACCAGTACCTTGGGTGCTAGTAGAGATAAATCCGTTATTTATCATGCGTAACTCTTCATCTGCTGTTACGGTCACCGTACCCGCATTTCCTGTACTTCCCAAATATGTTTCCGAATCTATACCGGAACTTGATACGGTTAAACCATAGCCATCAATAGTTATATTCTTGGCGTGAATTGTGACATCTCCAGCTGTTCCTGAACTCGTAGCTATGGCATTAATTGCCCCCCCATCGATTAGTGATATTGCATCGCGAATAGTTATGGATATCAGGCCGCCCGCGCCAGTATTGTTTGTCATAGCACTTATGTCAGTTACATTAGTGGATCCTTGACGATCGATAATTAGGTTTTGTGCCACAATCGTAATCATACCGCCGTTACCACTAGAAAAAGTATCAGATGATATACCGCCACCTCTTAGCACCTGCAGAGTACCGTGTAGATCAATATTAATACTACCGGCTGATCCTGAAGATAAAGTTGTTGTTGACATGTACGTAGCAGAGTTAGTATTGGCACCTCTATCGATGATTAAATCACGAGCATGAATAGTAATTCCACCTTCACTAGCAGTTGGACCTTGATTATAAGCAAATATGAAACCGCCGTTTAGTACCTGTATATCTTCTTGTATTATAAGATTAATATTGCCAGGGCTACCAGTTGTGGTACCAATTAGGTTACTCTTATAGCCTTGGGCTGAAATACCAGTTGATGCGCCATGGCCGTCAATAGCCAGACTACCAGCATTAATTGTAATATTACCAGCTTCAGTATTACCATAGGAACTTGTGCTGATTTTACCACCGTTGAGCATTTGGACATAGTCGGTGGTGGTAATTACAATGTCCCCAGGGCGGCCTGTAGACAACAAATAATTCGTGGAAGATATATCAGTGGCATGGATGGAGTTCTGACGATCAATGATTAAATTTTTGCTATCTATGGTAATATTGCCCGCATTACCAGCACCCATGGTAATACTAAATATGGATGAACCATCAAGTACTGCAATCTGACCATCAACTTTCAGTTTAATATCACCAGCTTTGCCGGATCCTTCCGCTTCGGATTCAATCCAGGTAAAATTATCTACGGTTAAATCACCATTAACACGTAGATTGATATTACCACTGTTGCCAGCACTCTTGGTTCTGGTAAGAATCCAAGAGTCATTGATAACCTGCGTATTCCCAGATACATTTATATTTATGGCGCCAGAGTTTCCATCACTTGTGGTTAAAGTACCGATGGCACCGTTGTCTATCAGCAATTCACTGGCAAGTATGTTGAAACTGCCTGTGGTAGCAGCAGCGCCGTTGTTTACGGTGCTGATGGCAGCTGTATTGGTTATTTTTACAGTGCCGCCGCTAATCCAAATCGTACCGCCGCCGTCACCTTGGATGCGCCACAATCCATTATCGGCTGTTATATTGCCGGTTCCAGCAGGCAATGCCCCCTGTATCGGCACGGTGGCTACTGTGTTTCCTTGACCGTATACCTGCAGGGAACCACCTGGAATTTTTATTTCGGCATTAGTGGTAGTAACGGAACCGGCGCTAAGACTTACAGTGCTGCCGGCTTGAAAATTCAGCTTGCCGGCTTCAATACTCAAATTACCAGTAGGCGTTAAGAATCCAAACGCTACCGGAGCCGCGGCGGTTAAATTACCAGCAGCTGTAGATATACCATAAGTGCTGCCGTCCTGAAATCGTAATTCATTGGCAGTTGTAGCATGGAATGATCCCGGTACATCTACTGCCGAATTGGGTCCAAATACGATACCTGCTGGGTTGATGAAGAAAAAACTAGCATTGGGTAGTTGGGAGCGAATAGTACCGTCAATACTAGAGGGCACATTGCTAGTAACCCGACTTATGACATTTTGGATGTTACTAGCGCCGGTAAAAGTGGCAACATCACCAGCTGCTAAATCAAAGTTACTAAAACTGTGAAACAAGTTAGAGCCAACAGTATGTCCTAATGCTTGCGGAATAGCGTAATTGGGTCCGGTCAAGTTTTGCGCTGGTCCCATGGTGCCATCGGTGGCTATATTACCCGCTCCCAGATAGGATAGCGGTAGAAATATAGCCAGGATCGCGTATGTTACTGCAGTTTGAGGCGACATTATTTGGGTACATTATTTGCCAAGTATGACTCGCCAGCTACCCAGTCCTAAAGCGCATACTTTACAATTAAAGTTAAAAACTACACTACAATTTGCAGTTATGGGGCCAGTAGTCCACACATTATCAGTCCAACCACTCTGCGGGCAAGAGCCAGTAACAGTATTGGTAAGTACGTAACCATTTTTGGCAGTAACGGTAAAACTTGCAGTACCGTTTTTATTTACTATTTGCTGATAATAAGGGGATATAATTCCACCAGCATTGGGTCTTGGAGTAACTGTGTAGGCATCAGCAACTTTGGTTAATACCATATTTATAGTACGTGTGGCCTCCTCAGCTAATTGAACATCGGTGGCAACATCTATGATAGGAACGTTTTCGTAATATTTCTCATAATATTGATAGCTAAGATCAAAATAGTGTAGTCGGTAAGTATTTGCCATCAATTGACTAAGATCGTAGTTACCGTTAGTGTCAGTTTTAACAAAGCTATGAAAAGTCCACGCTCCATCTACATTGGTATATGCATACACGTAAATATTGGCTATGGGGGTTCCTGAAACATTGGTTACTTTACCTTTAATATGGCCAGGTAATGCCAGCACGGCATCAATGCCCGTAACAGTGACCCCAGAAGTTACCGCAATTTTAGTAGCATGATCTGTATCCCAATTTTCCACGTTGTTATAGAATTCTTTCATTCGAGAGCCGTAATAATCGTTGTAACCAATCAAATAGTTATCCGGTAAAAGCCCGCCTATATCAAAGGTTCCATCGGCAGCTGTAGTATCATACATTTGAAGGTTCCAAGGATTGCCTTCACTACCATTCCAGCGCATAGCTGATACATCCACCCCAGCTATTGGATTACCAGAGGTATCTGTAACTTTACCGGTTATACGCCCGGCTAAAGGGAGAGCAGCGTTTACTCCAGTTACGGTAGAACCAGACGCAATTTGAATATCGGTGGCAAATTCGACATCTGCAGCATTTTGGTAACAGGCATAAGCATAGTTGTTACTTGGAGAGTTGTAATAACATACCCGATAGGTTCCATCCGGAATGCCGCTTAAATCGAAATTGCCGTTGGCATCAGACTCAGCATATGTACCCATATCCCAATATTGGCTAGTACCACTTGTAAATAGTACCATCAACAATGCGTAGATTCCAGGCAGTGGGGTGCCATTGGTATCAGTTATTTTACCCGTTATATGCCCACTGCCGGTGGCAGTTCGGAGTGCGGTTCTGGATGGTAAAAGTTTTCCAAGCTGTAAGTGTGGTGGAATACCACTGTCAGCTGCAAGGTTAGTGTTAACCTGAATATTAGAGAGGTTGTCTGCTTTGGTAGCAGCGCAGATGAGCATGCTGGCGACCAAACCCATGACGTGTAAAAACCTATGTTTACGCTTGTTATATAGCATACGAAATTTAAATTCCTTGGCTTCTGGATTGTTGTAAGCTTACTACAATATACTTTAAAAGGTCCGACACCACATCTTAGCTATAGGTTAGTATAATCGCAAACTAGGGACATGTCAATACACTAGGTTATTTATCTCACATTAATTATCCATTAACTAATTAATTTTAATATGTGCTGTTTTACTCATTATTTGCTATCAAAATGTATGATTTATTGTCAATGTAAAGACCAATGCGTTCAAGAAACAGAATAACAGTAGATTTTTGGGCACTGGCACAGGTGTAATTTTTAATTGTATAATGCTACATGAGGGAAGCTTGTGTTAATTCTAGAAAATTTTACAGTAGCATACTGTAATTTGGTTTAGGGCATATTGACACATAATATTATTAGGGCTGTGTTCTGGTGGCGACGCAGGAACGTCCCCAACTAAGTTCCCACGTTGAAGTGTGGAAACAGGCAGAAGCTGGCGGATGGGGATTAGAAAATCTTTGGTGTTTGATCGGGCCTAATTGCTTCTAATTCGTCGATTGTGGCGTTTGTTGGAGCGGTTAATTAGTTATAATATTGATATATATGATTTTTATATTTAACAAGCTTGTTAGTTGATAAAATAGGATTGGAATGTCATATTCTATGCCGCATGTTGCAAGGCTAGAGATTGGTATCAAGCTTCTATGTTGAGGATTACTTTGCAATATTATTTTTGATTACGCTATACCTATATGAATTTGCTGATGCTTTTTGGGAAGGCATTACACATATAAAAGCTAATTGATTTTTTTATTCAATAAAATTAAGGAGAAATGTCTAAAATGATTCGCGAAAAGATGTTGGAAAACAACCTAACTTTTGGGCATTTTTTAGGGTTGATTTTTCGTTGTAACTTATTGATTTATAAGGGCTAAAAATTGGGTAAGGGTTCGAACTTTTCCCTGTATTAGACCATTGGTGCGATTATTGTAGCGTAATCGCACGGGTGTTTGATAGTTCCCATACTCCAGCGTGGGAACATCATCGGGGACGCTCCTGCGTCCCCACAACGTACTCTTGAATATGCATATCGTTCATGCTAGAATAACCCAGTATGAAGACCCACTTGCCCATATACCAATTTTTAGCCACCGATCCGAAGGCTTTCACCACGCTTACTGGCATCGAACTGTCCGATAAATACCAATTTTCGGCGCCGACGCTTAAAAGTGGCGAACGTCGGATTGATGCCATGTTTGCCCCAAGTGACGGCGTTGGGCCGGTGTATGTCGTGGAATTCCAAGCCCAACCTAACCCCAGCATTAGGTATAACCTGATGTCGAAAATATCCTTATATGGGGAATAGCATCCTGGTGTTGATGTACGCGGGGTATTGGGTTTTTCCAAAAACTAAAGTGGATAAGCAGAATTTTCAGTGGCAGCCGGAAACAGGTCAAATTGCGGTAGTATACTTGGAGGACAAATTCTCCTCTGAACGCATTGCAGAATCTGCTGACCCATTTATTTTGACCTTGGCCCCATTGCTCATAGAGGATAACACAATTTTAAGGCAGTTGGCGCCAAAATGTTGGCAGACCATAAATAACCCGCAATTAGATCCCCAAATTCGTAATAATCTGGGAGCAATTTTACAGTTTTGGTTTATGGAACGATTTAAAACTAATACTGCTCAGGAGATTGCAAATATGTTACACGTGCTTACTCCACTTGAAGAAACCCGAGCATATAAGGAATTGGTAGATAAAGGTCGCCAATTTGGTTTAATTGAGGGCCGCCAATTTGGCCTAATTGAAGGTGTGGCTAAGGGTAAAACCGAGGGCCAATTGGAATTGCTCAAACGCCAAATTACACGCAGATTTGGTAAACTTTCCACATCCACACTTGAAAAGTTAGATGCTGCCACTCCAGATCAGCTGGAGGCGTGGGCGGATGGGATTTTTGACGCTAAAAGCGTTGAAGAATTATTTAATAGTTGATTGTTCCCATAAAAACATCACTTGATCGTTCCCACCCTCCCGCGTGGGAACGCAGCCGGGGACACTCCAGCGTCCCCACCACACCTCCACAAAAAAGCTTGTATTTATACCATGATAGTTTAAAATACTCTTTTGATCATTCCCATACTCCACCTAGAAATCCATATAATCCCACCCGGATAACCAGGAATCCACCATGTCTGCTCTACGCAAACTATTAACTACTTTACGCCACCAAGCCGCTAATATGCGCGAACAAGGCACCTATTTCGAACAACTAACCTTAATCTACTTGCAACATGAACCTTATTACCAAAACTTATACGCACAAGTCTGGACTTATCCAGACTGGGCTAGAACACAAGGCTTAGATGCCCGGGATGTGGGGATTGATCTAGTTGCCCAAACCCGGGGTGATCAAAAATTACACGCCATTCAATGTAAATTTTACGCCGCAGATTATAAATTACAAAAATCTGATATTGATAGCTTTTTTACTGCCTCCGGTAAAACTAATTTTAGCCAACGCCTAATTGTTAGTACCACGGACAATTGGTCAGAACATGCTGAGCAAGCGTTAAATAATCAACAACCGCCGGTAATTAGGATCACCTTACATGATTTGGAAGCCAGTAAAATCGACTGGTCCCAATATCAACCCCAGGAGCCGCCGGTATTACTAGCGCGGAAACAATTGCGGCCCCATCAACAAGATGCGGTACAGGCCGTGTTAGCCGGGTTAAAAGTCACAGCTCGGGGCAAATTGATCATGGCTTGCGGCACCGGTAAAACCTTTACCAGCTTAAAAATTGCCGAACAATTAGTCGGTGTCGGTGGGATAGTAGCCTTTATGGTGCCAAGTTTGGCCTTATTGTCGCAAACTTTGACCGAATGGACTCAGGAAAGCGCCCTCCCATTGCACAGTTTTGCGGTATGTTCGGATGCGGAGGTTGGAAAAAGTAAGAGAACTAAACAGGATGCAGCGGATGAATTGGTAACTTATGTGCATGAGTTGCGTTATCCGGCGACTACGGAGGCTAAAAATTTGGCGAATGCAATATTACAGCGCCGGGATTTGCAGCATCTAACAGTAATTTTTAGTACTTATCAATCGATTGCGGTATTGCATCAAGCCCAGCAAAAGTTTGGGCTACCCGGGTTGGATTTAATTATTTGTGATGAGGCGCATCGGACTACCGGGGTAACATTTGCGGATACGGCGGAGAGTAATTTTGTCCGGGTGCACAATCAAGAGTATGTGCAGGCTAACAAGCGCTTGTATATGACTGCCACGCCACGGATTTATGGCAATTTAGCCAAGGCTAAGGCGGAAAAAGATAATATTGTGCTATGTTCCATGGATGACGTGAGTTTATATGGAGAGGTGTTGCATACGTTAAATTTTTCGAATGCGGTGCGCTTGAAGTTGTTGGTGGATTACAAGGTGATTGTGTTGGCAATTGGGGCCAAGTATGTGAGTGCCACGCTGCAAAAATTGTTGACAGATCAGGAGAATATGCAGTTGCATGTGACGGATGCCAGTAAAATTGTGGGCTGTTGGAAGGCGTTGGCGAAGTTTGGATTAGCTGATAGTACGGAACAGGGGGTGCCGATGCAGCGGGCGGTGGCGTTTTGTCAGGTAATTGAGCCAACCCAGCCGAATAAGACGCAT
>JXSN01000446.1 GCA_001276605.1 Achromatium sp. WMS2 | reverse complement strand
TCCACAAGCCACCGTCAGATCACTAGTCCCGACTTTCGTCCCTGCTCGACCCGTCAGTCTCACAGTCAAGCCCCCTTGTGCACTTACACTCACCACCTGATTACCAACCAGGATGAGGGAACCTTTGGGCGCCTCCGTTACCCTTTAGGAGGCGACCGCCCCAGTCAAACTACCCATCAGGCACTGTCCTTGAACCGGATCACGGTCCACAGTGAGATAACCAGAACAATCAGAGTGGTATTTCACCAACGACTCCACCACCACTAGCGTGGCCGCATCAACGTCTCCCACCTATCCTACACAAATCATCCCAATCACCAATACCAAACTATAGTAAAGGTCCCGGGGTCTTTCCGTCCTGCTGCGCGTAACGAGCATCTTTACTCGTACTGCAATTTCACCGAGTTCGTAGTGGAGACAGTAGGGAAATCGTTACTCCATTCGTGCAGGTCGGAACTTACCCGACAAGGAATTTCGCTACCTTAGGATGGTTATAGTTACCACCGCCGTTTACTGGGGCTTAAATTCACAGCTTCAACACCCAACAGTGCCTCACCGCTCCTCTTAACCTTCCAGCACCGGGCAGGAGTCAGTCCGTATACATCGTCTTACGACTTCGCACGGACCTGTGTTTTTGATAAACAGTCGTTTCCCCCTGGTCTCTGCGCCCCTCACCGCCACAACACCACACAAGTGCACGACAGCTCAGGTCCCCCTTATCCCAAAGTTACGGGGGCATTTTGCCGAGTTCCTTCACTACGATTCACTCGAACGCCTCAGTATACTCTACCTATCCACCAGTGTCGGTTTAGGGTACGGGCGGACACACCACCTCGCTCACGAAGCTTTTCTCGACAGTACAGGATCACTCACTCACCCACACACGCAGGCTCGCCATCATGCCTCAACTTACACGCCCAGCGGATTTACCTACCAGACAGTCCACACACTTAGCCCCGGACAACCATCGCCGGGGATGAGCTACCTCCCTGCGTCCCTCCGCAGCTTGCCTACTACATGCTCGGTTCACACACTCACGCCACAAGATCACCCCAAAAAAGGATCACCAGGACACTCGCACGCTTAGCATCACACACCTCGACACGGACGGTGACATGCCGGTACCAGAATATCAACTGGTTACCCATCGACTACGCCTGATGGGTAGTTTGACTGGGGCGGTCGCCTCCTAAAGGGTAACGGAGGCGCCCAAAGGTTCCCTCATCCTGGTTGGTAATCAGGTGGTGAGTGTAAGTGCACAAGGGGGCTTGACTGTGAGACTGACGGGTCGAGCAGGGACGAAAGTCGGGACTAGTGATCTGACGGTGGCTTGTGGA
>JXSN01000445.1 GCA_001276605.1 Achromatium sp. WMS2 | reverse complement strand
TAAAATTGTTTACTTTTGGAACTGGTCTCAATGCCTTTGAGAAGCTACGTCACTATGGTTTATTCAAGTATTTGTTTGCACAAACAGAGGCTAGTTTAACCAATCAAGAACACGATTTTCCGTTGACCTTGGTACAACGTGGTTTGGCTGAGGTTGACTCACGGGTACAATCAGGTTATAGGATTTCTCCAATATTTATGTTAGCATTTTTATTGTGGGAGCCCGTGCGTTTATTACAAGCAAGACTAGAAAGATCCGGAATTAGCCCTGATCTTGCCATACGTCAGGCTAGTAGCGAGGTTTTATCGCAGCAAACACGCCAAATTTCAATATCCAAGCGTTTGGCCATGCAGGTTCGAGAAGTTTGGTATGCTCAGCAACGCTTTAGTTTGCGTAAAGGCAAACGTCCAATTAGAGCAACCGGCC
Source organism: Achromatium sp. WMS2 (assembly GCA_001276605.1). Lineage (GTDB taxonomy): Bacteria > Pseudomonadota > Gammaproteobacteria > Chromatiales > Chromatiaceae > WMS2. The sequence continues at coordinate 927 of JXSN01000445.1, read as the reverse complement.
ATCCTGATTTTCTAGATGCTTATAGTCTCCTACTATTGCGAGTTGCTGCTGGTGAAGAAGACGAAGCTGTAGCAAATTGGTGGACTAAGTTTTTACACAAAAAACGTAAAAATAGCGATGTTCCAGGATTTGATTCCATGTCATTAAGTTCAGAATCGAATTTATAGCAATTGGTATCTATAGATAGCGTTGCGAATGATGGCTAAGTCGTAAGTACACAGTAGGATAAAGCATAGCGTGCCCAGCATAATGTTATTATTATATTCTTGTTGGGACGCCGGCGTATGGGAACAAACAACATATTGCTGTGAAGTATGCAGAATTCGCTGGCGAGGCACTCAAGTTTCCTGGAGGGGCAATTGAGGTAATTTTGGAAACTAACAACAATAAATTGGGTATAGAGACTAGGAGTTACGATTATTTTCTAAATTTACTAGGATTGCTGAGTAGAACGTAGACTGCGCCAGTACCACCATCCCAATGCGGTGCTGAAGCGAATGCTATAATATCATCTCGACAGCGTAGCCACTGGTCAACTCTAGATTTTAATATTGGTTGACCACCCAAGGATCGCATTCCCTTGCCATGGATTATACACACACATCTTAGCTGACGTTTTCTACATACTTGTAAAAACAATTCTAGTTGTTCTTCGGCGTATACCACAGTCAAACCATGTAAATCCAGTCGCAATTCTGGTTGTATTTTACCACCACGTAAATTCCTAAAGACCTTGTCCCGTACTCCAGGCCGACAAAACTCTAAATAACCTTCAGGGTTTGATGTTGGAATAGATGGTTTGATTGCTGAAGTAACACATGATTCTGCTCTTATGTAATCGGGCTGTTTGATAGGACGGGGTGGGGGGCGACGCATGTATTGCTCTGCATGGGTTGTTTGTTTAAGTGGGGTAATATCAGCCATTGC
>JXSN01000444.1 GCA_001276605.1 Achromatium sp. WMS2 | reverse complement strand
GACAAACAACGAGATCCTGAACACTGGGTCTTCAATAAGTTGGTCCGTTCTTGCCTATCATGGTTCCAGCGAGGTTTGAGAAAACTTCTGCGCTGTGCCGAAATGGGTAATCCTCTACCAAAATTTGGTTTATCAATTTTTGCTGCTTTTAAGTCTCCCGGATGAAAGTGATAGGTGGTAAGATCGAGTGTATTGATCATGGCGTTGGCGGATAAGGAATGGGATGTCAGACAGGCATCGGCCCATGCCTTGGGGCAAATCGGGCCAGCCGCCACCGCCGCCATCCCGGCATTGATTACGGTTATGGCGGATGAGGGTTGGGGGTCAGACAGGCAGCGGCTGAGGCCTTAGACAAAATTGATCCCCAATGGCGTAGTACCACCGCCTCGTAGGGTGTAATAACCAACGGGCATTGCACCATTTGGGATTTACTCGTCCCTGGCTTCTGGATTCCGGCAATCCATGCCGGAATGACGGGTTGAGGAAAGTAGTTACAGAAATCTATTTTTTACCGCAATAATTGCTCAATGCTATCACAATCCAATATCGCCTCAGACCAGGTTTCCAACTGTTCTACAGTAGCCGTATCCAGTTTGCAGATGCTGGCTGGTGACAACGGACCAAATTTTTTAGTAAGTAGGCGTTTGAGTAGGGCTGCTTGTCCTTCTGTTTTGCCAATTTCACGCCCTTTAGCCTCACCCTCAATCAAGCCAATTTTGTGGCCTTGTTTAACCCCATCTTCTTTACCTGTTGCGTAGGATGACAAATTCATACTAGCTTCATAATGCAGTTGCTCTTGGTGCAAAGAATAAAGTTGGCGTTCTGTAGTCGATAGTTTTAAAATATCCAAAACTTCCTTGGCTTTGGTTAGGCCCCGTGCTTGAAATCCTTCTTTTATTTCCTCATGTTTAAATAAATAAATCCATTCATCCAATGGGTCGTGGGTAATATCTGGAAATTTATTGATTTGGATAATATAATATTCTGGAAATAAATTATACACATGTTGACATTTAAACATTTTTTGTTGTGCTGGGGTTAAATCTAATTGCTCTTGATCATGAGTTCCTATAAATGTAGTATAACCGCGATACACATAATCGTTGCCAATGCCCAAATTAAAGTATAGTATGTTTACTGATATAACTTTAGTAGTCTCCGCATAGGGACTGCCTTCGTTCAAATGTTCCACAATAACTTTGGAAGCCCCGTATAAGATGCGTTGCAGGAAATCTAGTTCATTGTTATATTGCACCTCAATGATAATTATCTCATAGCGTTGGTTAAGAGCTTTTAAGTCTACCTTATTGTATTTATTTGTGATATGTTCTTGATTGCTTTCACTTTCTAATAC
>JXSN01000443.1 GCA_001276605.1 Achromatium sp. WMS2 | reverse complement strand
TTTTTGAGAAAATTAAATGTGTAGAAAATCGATACAAAATACTTTTTGAAGGATTTGGTGTTTGATACAAAGAGAAAATTTGTTCCATTTCATTGGGATACACCCACTGAAATTTTTGATTGCTGTAGGTGTGTATGTACCATTTGTACTGAATTGTACGCAAAAAACTGTATTATACATTCTCAGATTACCACCTGTACAGCAGTACATACTTTTCTGCTGAATGCATTGAACGGTTGACAGTACTGCTGAAATTATGCTCTCAATGCTCAGCACTACAAAAACCGAATGAATATGTATTTTTGTTGTGTTGAATTGTTTTTTTTTACATTTCAACATATGTATCTTCTCCACCACTAGTGGTACTGGTGTTGACATATTTCAGCAAAAAATAAACATCAGCACCAACACCCTTGCTAATAAATTAATAAAAGTACAGATGATAATTTTCAGTTATATATGTTTTTTAAATTATTTTGTATCTACAAGCATTGTAAATTAGTAAAAGTGAAAAAAAACCAATAATGTGTGAAACAGATGGAAAAAAAACATTTCTTTTTGTTCATCCATGACAGAAAACAATCAAACACAAACAAAGAAAAAGAAGCTGAAAAAATAAATAAAAAGATTTTTAAGATATAAGTATTCAGTACAATTTGCTTGCTGTTTTATGAATGTTGCAATCATCAAGGTTTAATTGCTGTTATAATGAGAGGATCAAAAACCTTGACAAATGAGCAAATACACATTAATGGATCAATATTACTTGTAATTATCATTTCTATTTTTTAAATTTTATTATATCTTTTATTGAATTGAAACTTGAATTTAGTGAAATTGTAGTATCTCCACCACTATGGTGACTTGATGCATTTTTAGGTATGTAGCTGTGTATGTAGTTTGTCAAACATAGTGTTTTTTCTAATACAACCTTACCAGTACCAGGCTGTAGTAAAACAACTGCAAGAGCATGGGAAAATATGTAGTATTACCAAAAAAAAACAATCAACCAATCAACCAATTAACTAACTTTGATTAGAGGGTAAGGGATAATTAAAATTTAGTGAATTTTCCAATGATGTTGATTGTGACTGATAAGTTTTATGTAAGCTTATAGTGTATATTTTGCTAAAAAGCATAAACCCTTTGATCAATGTTGTTGTATTACACAAAACTATGCCTTTTGTGTAAACATGGTGTAAAATATGACCTTTATTCACTTTTAAAAAATTTATCTAGTGCTCAACATGTAATGTATTATTATAAACTTCCATGTGGACTGAAAATAATCTAATTCAAATGATAAATAATAATCTGTGAAACAGTTCTTTTATAAAAAATAATAATTTATGATATGTCTA
>JXSN01000442.1 GCA_001276605.1 Achromatium sp. WMS2 | reverse complement strand
AGCGTATTGGGATTACCAAGGCTGACAATATGGTTGAGCTTTCGTTACTAGAAAATTGTCTCCGTGACGATCTAGACGCCACAGCGCCGCGCCGTATGGTGGTAATGCGACCCCTCAGGATTATAATTGATAATTATCCACCGAATACTACAGAACAGCTTACAGTTCCTGAACATCCCAAAGATTCCAGTTTAGGGACACATATTTTACCATTTAGTCGTGAAATTTATATTGATGCGGAGGATTTTCGCGAACAGGCGCCTAAAAAGTACAAACGTCTGGTAACTGGTGGCGAGGTTAGATTACGTCACGCCTACATAATTCGCTGTCATGAGGTTATCAAAGATTCCCAAGGCCAAATCACTGAGCTGCATTGTGAATATGATCCAGATACCCTAGGTCGCAACCCTACGGATCGCAAGGTTGCAGGGGTAATTCATTGGGTATCCGCCCCCCCAAGCCTTACCAGTAGAGATTCGCCTGTATGATCGTTTATTTCTCACCCCGTTACCAGATGCGGATAAATCGGGACAGCATTTTACTGCGTATTTAAATCCTAATTCGTTGCAAGTTTTAACTGAGGCGGTAGCCGAACCTAGCGTTGCCAATGCAAATGCGGGTGATCGGTTTCAGTTTGAACGTGAAGGATACTTTGTGCGCGATTATCTGTTGGGGCCTGAAGCCCGGCCGGTGTTTAATTTAGCTGTTACCTTGCGGGATAGTTGGGCTAAATTAGAATCTAAGCCTAATTCTTAATTTTGATTTATCAACTCATGTCAGGGTGAGCCATTTGAAACTAATAACTAATCTTGTTGTACCCCTATTTAAATTCATACTCGGCATCATCCTGCTGCAAATTAGCACGGCTACCCTCATAGCCATGGCCATGAACACTGCCCGCACTGAATTGTGGATTTTAGCATTAATTTTAATTTTAGCCCATGGTTTGATTACCGCATTCTGGTTTAATTCTATATTGCAACATTATCGTCGTGCGGAACAAGATCATACGGCGACAAAGTTGGCTCAAGAACGGGATAAAATGCATAAGGCTTATGAGCGCCGTGATGCGGAGTTAGCTAAATTGCAAGCAGAGTTAAAAGCCCAAAGTAAACGTCGTAGTAATAAAAAAACGCGAACTGATACCGCAACTGAGGCTACAACCGATACCCCTACGCCACAATATTTGGGATGTTCAGGAACTGTAAGCTGTTCTGTAGTATTCGGTGGATAATTATCAATTATAATCCTGAGGGGTCGCATTACCACCATACGGCGCGGCGCTGTGGCGTCTAGATCGTCACGGAGACAATTTTCTAGTAACGAAAGCTCAACCATATTGTCAGCCTTGGTAATCCCAATACGCT
>JXSN01000441.1 GCA_001276605.1 Achromatium sp. WMS2 | reverse complement strand
GTTTAGAAACATATCTAGGGTTTACTCATTTAAAAACAATTTATCCCGATTGTGCCTTCAACCTTTGATAAATCGTTATTGGCAGCACACTAGGGCGGGAGAGCGATAGCGCATCCCACCTTAGATACAACGCTTTCCCTCCGTACCGCGGCGCGTAACGATAACGAGGTTTATGTTTTTAGCCCGTATGGTGCAATAACCAACGGGCATTGCACCATATTGCTTTAGGTACACGATGCGTACCCTGCCTGGCTATCTGAACCATTGTAATAAGAAATCAATAATACAACAACCATATTCAATATATTCAGGTTCAGTTCATAAAATATTTATAACAATCATAGTAAGTTGCAGTATTGCAATTTAAGCGTGTACCATATAAAACAGTAGAAAATTTGGAGGAAAGATAGTGCAAGCGATAAATCTTTACATCTTGATTGGTTCCATATTGTGTTTTAATTGGGGCTTGGCCATTGCGGAAGTTGAATCCATACCAAATTCTACCCAGGATTCGGAAGTGGCTTCGGTATTTACTGAGGAAGTGACGTCTCCGCCGCGTAGTGTTGCCAACCATGAAGCGCAGCCCCGTCCTAGTGATATCCCTTGGATTAGCTTTGCAAGTAATTCAGCACGATTAAAGCTTGATCCTAGAGGTGCTTCTTCGCTTAATAATTTAGCGGAGGTGTTAAAGCTTAATCCCCAAATGTCAATTACTATCGAAGTCCATACTGATACCAAAGGTTCACCCCAGTCTAACAAATTGTTATCGTTAAGGAGAGCAGAATCTGTACGGAAATATTTGCAGGGTCTAGGGGTCACAAATAACATGGCGATCGTTGGATGGGGTGGGGAACGGCCAATAAGCACAGACGATAGAGTAAATAGTCGTGTAGTGTTCATAAAAAATAAGTAACTACCTACCACATCACTCTGCCCTCGCACTTGATTGGAAGGGGTAAGCAAGGAAAATTCTTTAAACCCCTCTCCATTCATGGAAAGGGGGTTATACGTCATTCCGGCAGGGATTGCCGGAATCCAGAGGCCAGGGACGGCAACGTAGCAATTTTGGCACATCGTAGGGTGCTAGGCTACACACGGCGGGATTCACTGCTTTTCTCCCGCCCTGCGGACCTACGGATCTTTAGGTACTAATTCAGCATCATCCATATTTATCAACGCTTTAGTCTTGCCAAAGCCGCTTTAGCATCAGCATCACCCTGCGCCGCCGCTTTCCGATACCAGAATACTGCTTGGGTGTCGTCTTGTGGTACCCCGCGCCCATTTTCGTACATCCAACCCAGGCTGTATTGCGCATAAGCATTACCCTGCGCCGCCGCTTTCCGATACCAGGCTACTGCTTGGGTGTCGTCTTGCTCTACCCC
>JXSN01000440.1 GCA_001276605.1 Achromatium sp. WMS2 | reverse complement strand
TGGGGCATGGCGACTTAACTGATTGAATAAAGGCCTATAATCCTCATGACTGATACTAAATCCGGGACTACTCAGCTACCAGTACTGCCGCCTGCAGTAAAGGATGCCAAGGCTAGTCGCGAATTGCTTTTTACCTTACGCCACGTGCATTTAGGCGATCCTGGTGCCAGAGAGCGTTTGGAAACTCCAGGCGAAGATATACTGCCAGCCCACCTGAACCTATATCGGGATACCAGCCGGTTGCGTTACGACTATCCGCTGGTGCTGTTACCAGCTGCAGGCGGAGATGGTTATCGTACCACTTTTGAGTTGGTACAACCTCTAAGCAACTGGTTAAAGCAGGCAGCTACTGCCGCCATGCCTGGTGATAGCGGGCGTGTAGTTAAGGATCACTTACCGTGGTTAGAACACAATATTCGGCAAGCCCTAGGGCGAACAGATGGCCCGGTGGCCGCTGTGGAACCTCTACAAGCTGCGGGGATTGCACTGCAAGAGCATTTGGCACTGGACGTTAATGAAAGAGTTCGTTTAGATGAGGATCTGGGTAAACTACAGCAGCAACTACCAGATGGTACCACCATTTTGGCTTATGGACGCTATGTAGCATTACACCTTATGGTACATGCCATACACAGTAGGGTATTGCCACGACGAATACGTCTTAACAGCTTAATTAGTAATTGTATTAAGGGTTTAAGGTCTTTATTACAGGTAGAATGGAATAAGTCAGTAGAATCAATCGAGCCGGCTAAAGCGCGGGATAGTGTAGGGCCGGGAGCGGCCATGTTTAATTTAGCAGCCTTATCTGAGGTTATGGACTATACTAGAGGTACTAGTGCCATGCCAGCAGAGCGACGGCAGCGCATAGAAACCTCGCTGAAAACACTAGAACAGTGGCAAGCTGATCCAGTATTAGTGTACTTTGTACATGGTGGAGCCGTAGCCTGCGATTGGCTGACCGGAGATCCTAGTATAGCTGAACAAACAGCTGCTAATCCCTGTGAACGCGCTACCGAAGTCTTTGATCAACAAGCCGCTCGTTTAGCCCAACTCTTTGCTGCGGTGCGTATCGCGCAATTGGAGATTAATGGGATTTATGATCCTGCAATCCACAACCCATGGTTTGCTAATTTCAATTGGGAAGGATTTAACCAGGAAGAACTTCTCCTGGTCCCGTCCGTAGTTGCCATAGAAGGCGCTGATCATGTAGCTGGGGATGGCCTGCTGTCATTCTCACGCTTGCTGAGTTCGGGACGTCCAGTGCAGGTAATGATTCGAGTACAAGCTAGCAAAGAGTTGGGCTAAACGAGCGGCTTGTTGATCAAAGACTTCGGTAGCGCGTTCACAGGGATTAGCAGCTGTTTGTTCAGCTATACTAGGATCTCCG
>JXSN01000439.1 GCA_001276605.1 Achromatium sp. WMS2 | reverse complement strand
GCTGCATTCCCAACTTAGTTATTATGGCCCCTAGTGATGAGTCCGAATGCCGCTTATTGCTACAAACGGCCTACGAATATCCAGGTCCAGCTTTAGTGCGTTATCCACGTGGTTGTGGACCAGGCGCTCTAATAAATGGAGAATTGCACACAGTACCCATTGGCAAAGCTGAAATCCGTAGATATGGCAAAGGCGTAGCATTTTTAGTTTTTGGTAGCCTCTTGACAACGGCGCTCGAGGTCGCCAAAACCTTTGATGCCACCGTAATCAACATGCGCTTCGTAAAACCTTTAGATAGGTCCCTATTAAAGGATTTAGCAACCTCATATCACCTGTTAGTTACCCTAGAGGAAAACGTGATTGCAGGTGGAGCCGGTTCAGCCGTGAACGAATTCTTAGCCGCCTCCGGGTTACCAATGCACATTTTAAACCTAGGATTACCAGACCATTTTATCGAACATGCAAGTTCCAAGGAGCAACTGGCCGAAGCTGGTCTGGATGCAAGCAGCATAGAGACAACTGTGCGACAGGCTTTAACCAAAATTATGCTGACTTTATAGCAGCAAGGTTGCAACTCAATATATCCCCACTCCAACTTCAATAGTTGTGGCTTGGTTTTTAAATGAATGAACTATCCATTATGCAGTCAAGGCATACCAACCAAGTCACATAAGTGTTATTATCTAGCCCGCAAACCCCGTATCTTTCTGACAGTTTCTACACTCCAGCATCCTGCGCGTAGATGCAGATATAACCAAGAAATTTTAGCTGAACACCAAATATACCGTGTTTATTACACGTTTTCATGCTCCAGCGTGCGAACCCAGGCGGGGAATAACAGCGTCTGCTCCCACATGAAATAGGGTACACCAAATCATACGGTTTTTACGGCTACTACATAATTCGTTTTGTAGGGAGAAAGATAGACTCGACATCGTAAACTATTATTCAAGTTCGCAACAAATACTCTTTGGTCTTTGGGGGCCAGGAGCAAATTGCAAGTGGCCCTCGCACTATAAAGTACTCACCACCTGCCGAACACCCCACATCATCAATATCAGTTCCAGCATATTCATAACCTATCACGATAATATAATCTAATGGATTAGCTTTTACCTGTATTCTCATGAATACATTTAGCTTTTTTATTATATACGACAATACTTTAGGAAAATATGATAAGTAACTGACATAAAAAGAAAAACATTTAAAAAAAATCTTGACGATTTATAAAATCAGTTCTATCATAAATACTAAGTTACAAAATAAATAAAAATAACAAACACAACAGCAATTTTGTTAATGCAAAATCTACTTTGAATTTATAATTTATTAAATTTCTTATACATACTTAAAGTACAATCAATTTAATACTGAACCAATGCAAC
>JXSN01000438.1 GCA_001276605.1 Achromatium sp. WMS2 | reverse complement strand
CCGCAATAAATCCTGTAAAGTGCAAAAATCTACTTTGAGTGTATCAGAATCACCTGGTGAATTATTTAATAATGGGTAATGCTGGGTATCAGCGTCTAAACTCGATCTTGACTCGTCATTGTCACTAGATATTGGGCTAGGACTGATAGTACCTTTATCTGATACATATGTCTCCGGTAATACCTCGACTTTTCTAAATAATAGGTTTATTTTGCTGTATAATTCTACTGCATTGTTGGTTAAATGTTTTTCAAAAATAGAGTAAATAGTTATTAAGGTTTTAGTGTTTAATTCTAGCTTTTTAACTGTTTTATGAAATTGCGTGCAAAGCGCTGTAGGTCCCAGTGGATTACTAGTTTTATCGATGCCTAATCCGCCGAGTAACGAAGAGAAACGTATGTTAAGACGGTACAAATCTTTATAACAACGGTTCTCTATTCTGCTGATGATACTGCTTATAATTGTTGCTATTTCTGATTCAGTATTATTTACCACCGCCCATACTGGCACACTCTGCTTGCTATCAGGCAGCATCGACAAAACCCGCGGACTTTGCAACCAAAAAACATCAAAAGTAGTCAAAACCCTAGTTTGAAATTCAGTTTGCATGTATTGGCGATGCCTGTGTAATAGCTTAATATCATCAAGGCAAATCGCTGCATCCTCGTAACTGCTACCTGGATTATCAGTCAGTTCATAAAAAATAGCATCCACAGCCTCAAAAAAATCTTCGGCCAATTTGGCCAAAGTTGGCACCAATATTTCGCGGCTTTTAACCACTAAATCTCTAGCGCTGCCATTGAATAACTTTTGAGCTGGATGCTGTGGATTACTAAAAAAAGTCTTATCTACAATTACCACTTTTAGCAAGGGCACATACAAGTTATAGAAAATTCCCTTTAGCGGATCGGGTAAATAGCTATCTTCCAATATAAATTCAAATATCATAGCCATGATAGCAAAGGCATCTTGGTCTACTTTGGCCAAACACAGGCCTTGTAAAAATTGATTTTGCTCGTGGAAGCTGTTCCTTAGATACGCTTGTAAATTACCACCGACTATTTTACTGTCCTTGGCATTTGGATGTATGGAAAGAAGATCGCAATTTTTTTTCTGTAAATCAGAAAGTATTTTGAGCAAGGCTTGTTGAGTAAGAACTGGCCCCTCAGTAACAACGAATGTCAATGCTTTAGATAGTGTATTTTTCCGCAATAAATCCTGTAAAGTGCAAAAATCTACTTTGAGTGTATCAGAATCACCTGGTGAATTATTTAATAATGGGTAATGCTGGGTATCAGCGTCTAAACTCGATCTTGACTCGTCATTGTCACTAGATATTGGGCTAGGACTGATAGTACCTTTATCTGATACATATGTCTCCGGTAATA
>JXSN01000437.1 GCA_001276605.1 Achromatium sp. WMS2 | reverse complement strand
GAATGAAATGATTTCGGCTACGGCTACGTTGGGTAGGAGAATGCTGCGGCGACCTGCTGGGATTAGGACGCCGCGGATGCCTACGGCGCTGAATAGTTCTTTGGCACTTTTCATGTTTGGGCATTAACTTCGGTTGCGGCAAGTACGGCGTAGATATAGTTTGGGAGTTCGGCTTTTGGGTATGGTTTGCCTAGTTGGTGTTTGACACTTGGGGTTATGCTTATTGCACGGTGTTTGACGCCGATGCGTGAGGTGTTAATTATTGTGGGTATGCAGCTGATTTTGGGGTCTACTGAGCTGCGGATTTGGCGTTCATTTCGTAAAAGTCCAGGCGGAGCATTTATACTGCTGAAAGAGGATAATGCCGGACATGCGTTATGGAAGCTGGCAGAGGGCTCTATGCCGTTTTGGCCTCCATGAGAATCGTGTTGATTTTTACGCGGGAATTTGGTGGCGCAGCGTATGGAGATGGAGGCGTTTACTGTCATACCAAGCATGGGCTTCCCTGCGTCTACGGGTGCGATGTTTTCGTGGGAGGTGTTAATTACGTCCATACGATTTAGAGTAGTCTGTCGGCAATTAGGGTAACTTTGCTGTTGACTAGGATGGAATCGCTGCGGATGCCTACAGCGCTGAATAATTCTTTGGCTTTTTTCATGTTTGGGCGTTAACTTCGGTTTCGGCAAGTACAGCATAGATGTCGTCTAGGAGTTCGGCTTCTTGGTATGGTTTACCTAAGTAGCGTTTGACGCCTAGTTCCATGCCCATTTTGCGGTGTTTGTCTCCGATACGGGAGGTGATCATTATTATGGGTATGCGGCTGATTTTGGGGTCTACTGAGCTGCGGACTTGGCGGGCTAGTTCGTAGCCGTCCATGCGTGGCATTTCTACGTCTGATAGTATGACGTCGGGCATGCGTTCTTGGAGTTGGGATAGAGCGTCCATACCATCTTTGGCCTCCATGAATTCAATATTGTTTTTACGCAGGAATTTTGTGGTGACGCGGCGTACGGAGATGGAGTCGTCTACGACCATGGCAAGAATTTGTTTTTCTACGTCAACTGTGGGGCCGATTTCGCGAGTAGTGTGGATTACGTCCATGCGGACTAAAGCGGACATGTCGAGTATTAGTGCGACTTTACCGTTAACTAGGATGGTGCCGCCGCTGATCCAGCGTACGCTGGATAGTTGAGGGCCGACGGATTTCATTACTATTTGGCTGTGGCCGATGATATGGTCGACTCTTATGGCTACGCGGTGTTCGCCGGAGCGTACGAGGAGGAGGGGGAAGGTGCGTTGACCTTCGGGTGGGACGTCGTTGGCGATGCCGAGGAGCAAGCCTAGGTAGCGTACTGGGTAGTTGTGGTCAGCGTATTTATAACCTGGTAGTTT
>JXSN01000045.1 GCA_001276605.1 Achromatium sp. WMS2 | reverse complement strand
CATTATAATGTTATACTGTTGATACAGGTGATTCTATTCAACCGCATCTGGGGTTGTGAGTCAGGTAATTATATTAATAGTAGTTAAATAACTTAACAGTGCAATTTTGTCTTAGTTAAGGCAAGCATGTTAAATGATCATACGTCAAGTACTTGATAATCGCCATAACTGGCGATTTTTTTTGCGATCGGCGGCATTTTTTCTAACCCCAGTATGGCTAGTTACTACACATTCGTCGCCAATTTTAATTCGTGGGTATATGGTCGCACGCGTTCCTAGAAAACACGAATGTCCAATTTCTGCGTCTCCGTTTAGTGCTGCGTAGGGCGATAGAATAGAGTAAGCCCCAACTTTAGCACCATGGGCAACGCTGCAATGCACATTAACTATTACCCCTGCACCTAGGGTAGCATTACGATTTATAATGGAAAAAGAGCACACGATGCTCGCACGTTCGACAATAGCACTGGGTGATAAGATAACATTAGGCGCAATAAACGCCGGTGTGGATATTCCTTTGGCCCATAAACGTTCTAGGACTTCACGTCTGGCCTTTACTTTAGAGCCAATGGCAACAATCACGATTTGCCCGGGGTTAGGTGTGAAGTTATCAATAGTTCCCAGATAATTACTCTGAATTTCTGTAAAAAAATGACTCGGTCGTTGATTGTCGTCAATAAATCCAGCTATTGGTGGTCCTCCATTTTGGGCTACGGAGTTGACGTAGTCTAGAACTTCGAGACCGCAACCGCCAGTTCCGGCGATGACCACGGAGGTTATTGGTGTAGAATTTATCCAAAACATATGCTGTGTTAGGTGTTGTTTAGAGCCAGATTTAAAATATGGGGCATTGTATCAAGCTTTTAGGTAAGTTGCAAACTAAGGTGTTTGGTATAGCTGTTACGTTATAAAATGGTTAAATGTTACCCGCAAAAACTTCACTGACTGTGCATCTTTGTGTTCTACGAGCTGCTTTTGTTTGCGCCCATTTATACTCAAATAGGATTTAAATCTGGCGAATATGGTGGTAAATATTCCAAAATATGCCCAGCATTTTTAATAGCTTGTTGAATATATGCTCGTTTATGCAAGGATGCATTATCCATAACAATAACGCTTTTTGTTGTTAATTTAGGCAATAAATCTTGAGTAATCCATGCAAGAAGACATTTGCATTGGTTGATCCAATAACCAAAGTTACTGTAATTAAACAAGCGCCTAACAAAGCACTAATTGCGTTAGTACGACCCTTTGAGTGCCAGTCACGTTTGTCCGTGCACCGTTCTCCGATTGGCGCGTACCCATTTAGACGTGGCATATCGTTTGCAAACCCGCTTTCATCAACGTAAACCAAGGGTATATTTGCTTCTTTATAAGAATCTATAAGTTCTTGAAAGGCTTGGCATGCAACATCGTCTACTTTTGGATGCGAAAATGTTTTTTTTACAACTGATGCCTAAACGCTTTAAAGCATCGGATATCCCGCTTACGCTGGCGTTCGGTCGTCCTGCTCTTTTCACGAAGATAAGTGTCAGGATAATTTCTGACATCTTCTAATAAAGCATCCATGTTGATTTTTGTAGCGGGCTTATTACGAGTTTTTTGTGGTTATAATTTATTGTGTCATCGAACAAGGCTGTTAATGCCTACGCCAAAATAATCCGCAGTTTCTTTATAAGTAAAGTTATCTCTTTCTTGTATAGCTAGAATTTTGCTGCGTAAATCGACAGAGTAAGTCATAAATATAGCACCCAATATGTGTATAATATTAAAACATTTACTAATAGATTGTGCTTCGCTAAATTATACCCATTTTATAACGGGATAGCTATACAGCGAATATTGCACTAGCGCTTTCATTGGAGGCAATTACCGGATTGGGTTGAGGTGCGTTTGGCAACTGCTGGTATCGAGGATTTAGAGTGCTGGATTGATCGATTGTTTCAAGTGCAAACTTTAGAGGATATTTTTAAGGAGATACCCAACTAGAATATGATGTGATTGACCGTGCATAGTCATGCCTGGAGACACTCCAACGCAGGCCGTAGGTGCGATTAGCACGGTTATTGAATCGTACACATCAAATATACTATTCTTTTGATGCTCATCACGATAACCATTAAACTGAACATGGGTTGACAGTCCATACCTCCGCCGCGTATATTTTGGAGACTACAAACTAAGATCCTTAGGACTTACGCAGGAAATAAGTTAACTATTTGATTTTGTTGAGTACCATTTTAGCAATGCTGCAAGCTACATCTCACCAATGCGTAAGTCCTGATCCTATAACAATTAAATTGGAGAGTAAAATGACAGATCCAGTTGTGGCCAAAAAAGGAGCCTACCCCATAGAATTAGAGCCAGGTGAATACTGGTGGTGCACCTGCGGTTTGGCTAAAAGCCAACCCTTTTGTGATGGTTCGCACCAGGGGACTGGTTTAGAACCACAGGCCTTTACCATAACCGAGAAGCAGACAGTGGGTCTATGCGGTTGTAAACGCAGTGCGGCTAAACCGTTTTGCGATGGTACTCATAAGACCATTGGTTAGCATAATCGCGTAAAACTGTAAGATTAACTTGTGGGGATGCCGGAGCATCCCTGGCTGCGTTCCCACGCTGGAGCATGGGAACGATCACAGCACATTCTTGGTAGGTAGTCACTATAATGCATATATCATCCTGTCCTAGGATATGCCACCTAGGACCGTAGTTGCTAGTCTAAATTAAACCTAACTATAAGGCTTCGCGGCCAGTCTCACCAGTACGCACCCGAATAGCCTGTTGAATATCAAAGACAAAAATTTTACCATCACCAATCTTACCCGTCTTGGCCGCCCCAATAATCGCGTCTACAGCCTTATCTAAACTTTCGGCCTCAATTGCCACCTCTATCTTAATCTTAGGTAAAAAATCTACTACGTACTCAGCACCACGATACAACTCCGTATGCCCCTTTTGGTGCCCAAAACCCCTAACCTCAGTCACAGTCATTCCAGAAATACCAATGGCGGACAGAGCCTCGCGCACATCGTCCAATTTAAATGGTTTAATAATAGCCGAGATCAATTTCATGTTGTTACTCCAAAATATTTATAATTACCTACTCATGTAATTAAATTACGCTAATCAAGCAAAGAACGGTGCCAAAATTTTCCAAATTTCACACTTTAATTGATAAATAATTTAATTATGTTAGTAAACGCAAGCAACTAGCATACTTGTACCAACAAGACTCTTTGCCAAAAACACCCGCTGCTAGGGGACTCAAGGTCCCCAAAGTATCTTACGTTGCAACCAATTGTGTGCACGCATCAACTGGCTAGACTAGAAAGTTTTCTTAATCCCAATCCATATCCTAGGATCATTGTCAGTTGCTACAGCCTCGCTGGAACCGCCATCGTTTTGGTCATAGGTGAAGCTGAAAGTCCCCAAATATGGAACTTCTTTGGAGATAGAAACTTGCCAGTTGATATAATCGGCACTGCCACCTAACCTATCGAAATCATAGTAACCTAGGGTAACTCCAAGCTTAAAATCTTGAGGTAGAGGGTAGCTCATACTACCATAATAGTAGACATCCCCATTGCGAAATGGATTATCTCCCTTTGCCTGCCCAGTTAAAGTGTAAGCAAGCCCAACAGTGAACATATCCCAAGTTCCAGATAGGCCCAACTCCCAAAAATCGCTATCTTTACCATTGGGATAGGCATAATAAGCAGTGGTAATATTATAGCCAAGCCCCTCTACTTGTGAACTATAACCAGCGTAAAAATCCCACTCATAATTCGGATTATTGCTGGGTAAATCAAAGTCAACATTAGAGGCCCAGGTACCAAGTGAAAAGCCGCTCGGATCGGCAAAATCAATACCACCCTGCACCGCGGGGCGCCCCCGGGTCTGACTCACACCACGCCATACGTAATCGGAAACTAATCCAATATTAGCAGTAACTGTTGGAGCGGTATCAGCCATAGCTGTGGATATGCTTAACATCATAGTAACTAAGGTTGTTGCAAATTTACCTACATACATACAGGTTTCCTCTATCTGAATTAGTACATATATACAACAGTGGAATAAATCATACAACTTTTTTTATCCACCTGCTACGATTATGTGGCATTATATGTGCCATGAATAAAAATGTTCGTTGGAACCTATGAGCCTTGCCATCCTGTATAGTCGCGCCAGCGCCGGAATCGATGCCCCACTAGTCACAGTGGAAGTCCAATTAGCCCAAGGTTTGCCGTCACTTTCCATCGTAGGCTTACCAGAATTAGCCGTGAGAGAAAGCAAAGACCGGGTCCGCGGTGCCTTGGAAAGTACCAATTTTCAATTTCCGGCCAAACGCATAATTATCAACCTAGCTCCAGCTGACTTGCCAAAAGAAGGCGGACGATTTGATCTTGCCATAGCCCTGGGTATACTCGGTGCCTCCAAACAGATACCTAACGAAAAATTTAAAAACTACGAATTTTTAGGTGAATTGGCTTTATCTGGAGACTTACGGCCTGTAACTGGGGTACTGCCCGCAGCCTTGAGAATTAGGGATGCCCAACGCACCTTAATGGTGCCTGAAGGTAACGCTCAAGAGGCAGCACTAGTCAATGGGCTAAAAGTCTTGACCGCTAAACACCTGTTGCAAATTTGCCAACACTTCGCCGGAACTCCGTTACCACCGTTTACTGGCAAACCGTTTGTCAATAACTCCACCGTTTATCCAGACCTCATAGATGTCAGAGGTCAACTGCACGCCAAACGTGCCCTGGAAATAGCCGCCGCCGGGGGCCATAGCCTCCTGTTGTACGGCCCGCCGGGTACCGGTAAATCCATGTTGGCCAGTCGTTTACCTGGATTGTTGCCACCCATGACCGAAGCTGAGGCCTTGGAAACGGCAGCGGTACTATCTATAAGTAATCAAGGATTTGATCCGCAATTTTGGTGCCAACGTCCATTTCGCTCTCCTCATCATACCGCCTCAGGAGCAGCCATGGTAGGCGGCGGTAGCAGTCCGAAACCTGGAGAAATTAGCCTAGCTCACTGTGGAGTCTTATTTCTAGATGAATTACCTGAATTTAATCGGGAAGTTTTGGAAGTACTCCGGGAACCCATGGAAAATGGACGTATTATCATATCACGCGCTGCCCGTCAGGCAGAATTTCCAGCGCGCTTTCAACTAATTTCTGCTATGAACCCATGTCCATGCGGCTACTTAGGCGATCCGATAACCCCATGTCGGTGTAGCCCCAAGCAAATCAATAAATATAGGACTCGCCTCTCCGGGCCCCTGTTGGATCGTATTGATATGCACGTGGAAACGCCCCGCATTTCTTCTGATGAATTAATGGGTGTTACCCAAAGCACTACCGAAACCAGTGCCGAGGTTCGCAAGCGCATTGTCAAGGCCCGCGAGCGACAGTTAGCGCGTAATGGCGGTCGTTCCAACCATGACTTGGATAGCCGTGGCGTTGAATATTACTGTAAAATAGATCCTAAAGGGGAAAAGCTGATGCGTCAGGCCATGGAACGCTTGGGTTTATCAGCTCGGGCCTTTCACCGAGTCCTAAAAATAGCACGTACTATTGCCGACATCATGGAAGAAAAGGAAATTCGAGTCGCCCACCTGAGTGAGGCCATCGGCTACCGACGTTTGGATAGAAATAGTAAACCTGAAGAGAATCCATGAGTTAATGTTGGAGAATCCCTTGGTCAATCTCAAAGCTGCCAGCGCTATGGGTGCGATTAGCATCGCGGAAGTGCACGAATGTTAAATTGTTCCTATCAACTATGCTATTCTTTTTTGATATACGTAACTGGTGCTCACTCGCCAATATTTTGGTAATAAAAAGCTCAGATTTTAAGCCATAAAGAAAACTATTTTTGTGGAGGTCGTGCCCATGAAACAAGCAAAAGATTGGGAGCAACCGTGCCCAAATAAACACTGTCCAATGTTGCGCCGCTTGTATTATCGTAATATCACACTAATAGCTACTTAACGTAACCCAAATAGGTAAGTATCTCATCTTTCGTTGCTCAAAATGTAAAGAAAGTTTCTTCAAAAAACCAAAGAAACGGTCTTCTGTGATTAAGCGCCTAAATTTGACAATGCATCAGTCTCTTGCGCCTCTCGTACGAAACCCCAGTAGTTTTTTGCAAAAAGCGCAACCATTTGCAAATTTGCCAATATATTCAGCAGGCAACCGACTACGCTCTCGAATAATTATAACATATAAATGCACATAAGGCTGTCCCAAATGTCCGAATCTAAAGCTACAGGGCAATCCAACCTAAGTCAACGGGCCCTGCATTTTCTGAAACTGTTGGTGGAGCGCTATATACAGGATGGGCATCCGATAGGATCACGCACTTTGGCCAAGGATGCAGGCTTAGAGTTAAGCTCCGCCACAATTCGTAACGTTTTAGCGGATCTGGAAGATTTGGGGTTAGTCACTTCACCCCATACCTCTGCTGGTAGAATACCAACTATCAGTGGTTATCGGCTATTTTTAGATTGTTTAATCACTCTTAAACCTCTAGATACTGGTGAAGTAGCAAGTATTCGTGAGCAGTTGGGCGTCAGCGAAGACTCAAGTGATATACTCTGTAATTCTTCACGATTACTATCTGTTGTAACTCATATGGCTGGTGTGGTGAGACTTCCTAAGCGTGAATTGGTAACTTATCGTCAGATAGAATTTTTACGCTTGGAAAAAAATAAAATTTTAACCATTCTCGTTACTCAAGATGATGAAGTTCACAATAGGGTTATTTATACTAGTGAAAAATATACTCCAGCGGAATTAGAGCAGGCAGCTAACTATTTAAATGTCAAATTCTTTGGCCGTACCCTAGCTACCGTGCGCGCTGAGTTATTGACAGAATTGCATAAGACTAAACATGCTATGAATCAGGTTATGGCCAATGCTTTAGAGTTAGCTAACCAAGTAATGCAGGTTAGTAATGAGGACGCCGGTTTTTCCATTTCTGGTGAAACTAATCTGATGGATTTTGATGAATTAGCCAATATGGAGCGGCTTAAACAACTATTTCAAATTTTTACAGAAAAGCACAAAATTTTACAGTTGTTAGATCAGTGTATGGCTGCTGAATCTACGCATATTTTTATTGGGGGAGAATCGGATAATTCAATTCTTGACGGCCTTAGTTTGGTAACAGCACCTTATACTATAAATAATCGTGTTGTGGGGGTATTGGGTGTAATCGGTCCTACTCGCATGGCCTATAATCGTGTAATTCCCATAGTTGATGCCACTGCACGGTTATTAGGAACAGCATTAGAGCAGCGCTAATTGCCGGCTGTTTATGCAGTTAATTTACGTTAACATAATCGTGATAATGTTGCATGTCAACATACCACATCAAAATATATTTTTTAGGAGTTATGCATAATGGATCAAGAAGCGCTAAAACGTCAAGCCGCTCAAGCTGCCTTGGAATATGTAGATGGTGGACTGATAGGCATAGGAACTGGTTCTACGGTCAATTACTTTATCGATTTATTGGCTGGAATTAAGCATAAAATTGATGGTACCGTATCCAGTTCCGAGGCTAGTACTCAACGCTTACGTGGCCACGGTATTCAAGTGTTGGATTTAAATTCCACTGGAAACTTGAGTGTGTATATTGATGGCGCTGATGAGTCTAACCATCAATTGCAGCTTATTAAGGGAGGCGGGGGTGCTTTAACCAGAGAAAAGATAATTGCTGCTGCGAGTAAAACCTTTGTATGCATTGCTGATAATTCTAAATTAGTCAAAGCTTTAGGCTCTTTTCCGCTACCGGTGGAAGTCATCCCTATGGCGCGTAGTCTGGTGGCTCGGCAATTGCTAAAATTGGGCGGGACACCGGTGTGGCGGGAAGGTGTGGTTACTGACAATGGTAATCATATATTAGATGTACATAAGCTGAATATCACGCACCCGCTTGAGCTTGAGCAAACCATTAATAATATGCCAGGTGTGGTAACTGTGGGTTTGTTTGCGCTCAGACCGGCGGATATTTTAATCTTGGGTACCCCAACCGGAGTTAAAATTTTGCGAGATTGAGGTTGGAAAGTTTTCAGCCGCCATTTTCCTAGAGCGTGTTGCCACATAATACGGTTAAGGTTATGTTTTTGTGAGGACGCAGGAGCTTCCCCGGCGGCGTTCCCACGCTGGAGCATGGGAACGAGCATAGCGCATTTTGGATTTTAAAAGCAGTATTGCTGTTATACTACATATCAATACCAGCACAACACAAATTTGATGTGTGTTGAGTATACTTAAGATTTAGCTTTACTAATCAGAACCATATGTCATGAATTTGCAAGATGAAATTAAATTATGCTTCGATGCCCACATTGCGGTCATCAACATAGTCTCTAGTGAGGAAGCACGTGTACTACAAGAGGTTAAGGAGCTAAGCCAGAAGCGCGGGTGGCCAAATGGGGAAGGACTATACACTTGGGATATTGCCGATCAGTTTGTATGTATTAAGCCTAGTCAACCCCCATTTGAAGATAAACGAGAAGTAAACGCCGATACTATATTGCGTATTATTCGGGATTTTCCAGGCGGTGCTACCTTTATCCTCAAAGATTTTCATCAAATTTGGGAAAGTCGCCGTGGTACAATTAGAGGTTTGCGCAACCTTGCTGCTTCGTTACCAGAAAAAAGCCCTAGAAAAAATATTATAATAACTACTCCTGAGTACTGTCTGCCACTGGAACTCAAGGCCGATATTCCCGTTTTGGATTTACCCAAACCTACTGTTCCTGAGATTGATGTGATATTGGAACGCAGTGTAGGGGCAACTGGAGCCTTAAATAGGTTGCAGGCTAGCCTCCGAGCTAAATTGGTCGAGGCTGCATTGGGACTTACCAGTACCCAGGCTATACGGGTTTTTCAAAAAGCCGTCATTCGTGGTGCAGGTGGTAACATTGATGAAGGTTGTATCGATCTCATAAATCAAGAGAAGCGGGCTATAGTTAGAGAAAGTGGAGCATTAGAATTATACCCGTATGTGGAGGCATTGGAGCGGGTGGGGGGGTTAGAGATTCTAAAAACTTGGTTGGAACAACGTCGCATGGCGTTTACTGATGAGGCTCGAGAGTATGGTTTGGAGTTACCACGGGGAGTGGCATTATTAGGTATACCGGGTACTGGTAAGAGTCTATGTGCTAAAATGACGGCGGGACTTTGGAAAATGCCCCTATTGCGTTTGGATATGGGGGCTGTCTTTGGTGGTTTATTGGGGGCATCGGAAAAGAATATTCGTGAAGCTATTCAGATAGCTGAGGTTATTGCGCCTTGTGTGCTGTGGGTTGATGAAATCGAAAAAGCCTTTTCAGGCTCTACTGGGGATAGCGGAACTGCCAAGCGGGTGTTGGCTACCTTTCTTACTTGGATGCAAGAAAAGCATGCGCCGGTATTTGTACTAGCTACAGCCAATGATGTGGAACGTTTGCCCCCAGAATTTTTACGCAAGGGCCGGTTTGATGAGGTATTTTTTCTGGATTTGCCGACTCCTATCGAGCGGGAACAGATTTTAATAGTTCATTTACGCCGTAAAGGTTTGACCATGGTACAACAGCGTTTTAATTTGGCACAAGTGGTTGAAGCCACGGAAAGTTTTGTGGGTTCAGAACTAGAGGCTGTAGTCAACGATTCATTGTTTCCAGCCTTTATGGATGGACGCCGGGAGATAGAAACTGCCGATCTAATAAGGGCAGCCAATGAAATGGTGCCATTGGCTATTTCCAGGCGTGAACATATTGAGAGGTTGCGGCAGGTGGTAATTAATGGCGAAGCTAGGAGTGCCTCACGTCAACCGTCAAAACATGCCAATCATGTTCGCTAAGCAAGAGTGCTTTACATATAAGTTTGTTAGATTGTGCTAACTAATGGCATTTGGCAGTTGTGATTAGCGCACTATTCCATAGATGATATTACCTATGTTGTTTTGGCACATGCAACGATTGCCAATTGGGGATGATTGGATTTGGCATGTACCCAAATTGGTATGACACCACTGGCTGTAGTATACTTGTGGACTATTATATTGAGGGTTATACACATTACTATTTCGGTTATTTGCGCTGTTGTCCAGGGCAGCAACTAGCAATCCCAAAGCTCCCACCCCCATGAGGATTATTAAAAATGGCCCCAAGACGATGGCTAAGGTTATTTTGGTAAATGAAAGCTGGTGAACCTTGGCCAATAGCGGTATGAGTGTTCCAACACCAGCTGACGCTGCTAGATCGCTATTTAGGCCGAATATATTAGATAAAACTATTAAAATTGCGCTAATCGGTGGTGCTACTGTTGTTGCTATGACGTTGACTACGAAGGTTTGCCGAAATGATGCTTTGCCACCTAACCAGATAAGTACTGGGTGAATCAGGATGGTGCTGATTAACATCAGTACTATGAGTACTAAGGACATAAGGAATTCTGATCCTACTTCGGCTTCGGATAACCAATCTATGGTTGCGGTAATGGCCATGCTCCCAATAAATGCTCGCGCCAGAACTGCTTCATTGATCTCGATTTTAGCGGTGGGAGCAGCGTTATTGCCTTGAATAGCTATAGCATATCCCATTAATCTGAAACAATCTCGGATGGGTGCAAAAACTTCGTGTAACCAAGATAAAAAAAATGCCCGAATGCTTTTAATATTGAGATCTTGATAGTTGTCTTGATTCATAAAACGATGCCAAGCGCTGGTTAATTAAAATTATAAGTTGATTTGACTATGTTGGGATATGGATCCAATCCCTTTGTGATGCTATCGTGTTCTTAGATAACAATTATACCGCACAGAATATTGGCGCTGGAACTATTTATTAATATAGTTTACTTCCATTGTTGATAAGCCAGGTGCTAATATGCATATAGACGTGATTGCTCACAAATATCAATTGCAGCCTTATAATATTTTCTGGCACCCCATGCTTCATGTAAGATCTTCAATAAAACACCACGATTGCTGTACACACGAGCTAAATCATAACCATAATGGGCTAACCAGCTGTGGTAAGCCTCCTGATCCTGAGGGTCGGGGCGTAGTTCCTTAATATACTTAACTAAGTTCGTATAAGATTCCAATGTATCCTGGAGTTTACCTTGTTTCTGTGCATTAATTCCAGCGGTAAATAGATGTTGAATCACATTCTCATCCATTCATTCCGGCATGGATTGCCGGAATTCAGAGGCCAGGGACGAGTTATTGGTGCAATGCCTGTGAGTTATTGCACCTTACTAATCCAAAAGCCAGGGATGGCAACGTAAACCAATCGCACCTACGGTCCTAATGAGGTATGCTATTTATAAACCGCGTGCGGCGGGATTCACTGCGTTTCTCCCGCCCTACGAAATCTGACAAGGCGCATTATTTATGAAAAAATTCTTAGCATTCATTATATTATTGCTACTGTCAATGCCATTACTATACTTTGGCATCCACTATCAAAATCCTTTGCCATCAGGTAGCAAAGGCATTGGAGACGAGGTGCCGGTGTTTCAAGCCGCCACTACTCCTGGGCGCAAATTGGCATTGCTAGTAGGGGTGAAAAATTATGCGCCTAATACTGATGTTATGCCATTAAAGTATGCAGATCAGGATATGCAACGATTGCAGAAAGTATTGGAGCAGCACGGGTATGCGGTGCAATTGTTGTTGAATGAGCAGGCGACTAAAAATGGGGTATTGAGTGCATTGAACACCTTTGGCGCTGCCTTGGGGCATGAGCCAACCAATAGTACGGTGTTGTTTGCGTTTTCTGGGCATGGGTTTGCAGAACAGGATAAGAATTTTTTGTTGACCTATGATACCTATCGCAATGCGGTAGCGGATACGGCTTTGCCTGTGGATGAGGTGGTAAACAGGTTAAATGCTTCCAAGGCTCAGCATAAGTTGATATGGATTGATGCCTGTCGAACGCAGAAGGATAAGACAGGTAATATCCCGGGGTTTCGTCCTCAAGATGCTAGCGGGTTGATGGTTTTATTTTCTAGTGCTGTGGGCAGTCCTAGCTATGAGGATGATGAGTTGCAAGCAGGGATATTCAGTCATTATCTGCTAAAGGGTTTGACTGGGGCTGGGGGTCAGACCACCGATCAGGATGGGTGGATTAGGATGGAGCAGTTGCGGGATTATGTGGAGGAGCAGGTAATTAAGCGTAGTTTTGATATTGGGAAGTCACAGCATCCATACCTAGCGGGTGAGTATAGCAGTAAGTTTTGGTTAGGACGGGTAAAAGTAGCTTCCTTGACTCTTGATACTCAGCCCAAGGGGGCGCAGATTAAGTTATTAAATCAGCCCTGGCCTTACAAGCCTGGTATGTCTTTGCCGCTCGGCAGCTATCCCATCGAGGTAAGTGCGCGTGGTTATCGTAATCTAGCACAAACTATCGAATTGCGTCAGGATGTAACTCTACCTTTAGCCTTGCAACCGCAGGCTATTCCAGCGGTGGTGCAGCGGGGCCATACAAGTAGTGTAGAATCTGTAGCCTTCAGCCCCGATGGCACCATCCTAGCCTCTGCTAGTGCTGATAACACCATCAAATTATGGCGAGTGGCGGATGGGGCGTTACTGCGGACCTTAACTGGCGGCCATACAGGTTGGGTAAACTCTGTAGCCTTCAGCCCGGATGGCAACTCATCATCCTCATAGCTAGGACTGCCCACAGCACTAGAAAATAAAACCATCAACCCGCTAGCATCTTGAGGACGAAACCCCGGGATATTACCTGTCTTATCC
>JXSN01000436.1 GCA_001276605.1 Achromatium sp. WMS2 | reverse complement strand
CGATTAATAGTGGGCGGATTATGGAGCAAAATAAGCAGGCAATTCAGGTGATTATTGGCAATCCACCGTATTCAGCTGGTCAGACTAGTGCCAATGATAATAATCAGAACACGGTTTATCCGGATTTGGATCAGCGGATTATGGATACTTATGTGGCGAAATCTAGTGCTACTCTTAAAAATTCATTGTACGATAGCTATATTCGGGCTATGCGCTGGGCTTCAGATCGGATTGGCGCGCGGGGGATTATCGGGTTCGTGACTAATGCTGGATTTGTGGATTCCAATGCTGCCAATGGCTTGCGCCTGTGTTTAGCACAGGAATTTTCTAGTATTTATATTTTGCATTTGCGGGGGAATGCTCGTACTGCTGGAGAATTGCGACGTAAGGAACGGGATAATGTTTTTGGCGAAGGCAGTCGGGCTCCAATTGCCATTTCTATTTTGGTGAAGAATCCAGCGGCTCCAGCACCCGGCCAAATTTATATTTATGATATTGGGGATTATTTAACGCGGGAGGAAAAGTTAGCTAAGTTGCTAACCTTTAACAGCTTAGCGGCAATGAATTGGCAACGGATTCAACCCGATAGCCATGGGGATTGGCTACAGCAACGGGATCTAGGCTTTGAACAGTTTATGCCCTTGGGGGCTAAAAAGCAGCTGACAGCACAACCAATATTTGCGAATTATTCGGGGGGAATAGCTACTCACCGCGATGCCTGGTGTTATAATGCTGATAAAGTAGCAGTTGCCGCCAATATGCAGCGCATGCTAGCGTTTTATAATGCAGAGGTAGCACGCTGGATTGCGGTGCGCGCTGCCGGTGCTGATACTCCAGAACTTAAGGATTTTATCGACACAGATCCGACTAAGATTAGCTGGACCAACGCTCTACTGCAACATCTTGATAAAGGCAAAGTGTTTACTTTTGAAACTTCAGCAATCACTGCTAGTTTATACCGGCCTTTTACCCAGCAGTGGTTGTATTTTAGCCGGGTTTTTAATGAAAGGGTTCTACAAATGCCCCAACTCTTCCCCACAGCAGCGGCGGAGAATCGAGTGATTTGCGTCTCAGGAATTGGGGCTAGAAGTGGTTTTTCTACTTTAATAACTAATTTTATCCCATGCTACGACAATATCGAGAAAGGCCAATGCTTTCCCCTGTATCTTTATCCCAAACCAACAACAGCTGCCGCCAACGACCTATTCGCCGCCGGCAAAATCACATACCCACGCTGCTTCCCCGGCGCCCGCCGCATCACCCGCCCCACCGACTGCACCACCTCCACCTGGGACTGACGCGGACTCAAGAACAACACCGCATCCAACGCCGGCACATCCACCCCCTCCGCCAAACAGCGCACATTACTTAAAATCCGACACTCATTGCTCCCA
>JXSN01000435.1 GCA_001276605.1 Achromatium sp. WMS2 | reverse complement strand
AAACCGTTTTACCTGTCTGAACCGCAAAATGTTTAAGCCGAACCCATACCAAAAAGGCGCAACCAACGTGATTACGTTGAATACGGGCATTGCGACATTGACAACGTTCCATACCTGTCAATTGTTTGCCTTCACGGTGCAACTGCTCAATTTTCCAACGGAAGCCACACACATCTTGTGTTGCCACTGTAGAATCCTGAGCTGGGTCGTTAGTTATAACCCAATCCGTGCGGTGTGTAGACACCTCAACCCGGAATAGACGCACCTTATGATTTTTTTGAAAACCTCTAATTTTAATTATTTTTCCACGATCCAGCTCATTTTTGCTCCACTCAAGAGAATCGATGCGTCGGTATTTTTGAACACCACCAGAATCATCGACCAATCGGTTACCTTTGAGCGTACAGTAGTAAACTTTTCCCAGGAACTCGATGTATTGAATGGTACTCTTGGTGGCATACCATGCATCCATCAAAACAGCATGAAAAGGTAATAGCTTATGATACACGACGTTTAGAAAGCATCTCATGAACGTGGTCGAGTTTGGATTTTCCATCGCTATCAGGATCATAAAAACGAAAATCAATGAGCCAAAATTCATCAGTATCTGGATTAACATAGACGCAAGTAATGATACCAATACCTTTGATTATGGCCTTTTCGTTGCCGCTCCATTGTCTTCGTACTAACTCAATTTTATGCGAATAACCCTTATTTAATACCGTATCATCAAAAATCAAGTAGCCTTTGGGTGTTGGCACTACTTGGCTGCGCACGTTATCCCAAACAAGTCTTGGAGTTATCCGTTCTCTGCGTAGGTAACGGTTGATGGCATCGTGGCTGAATGAAGCACAGTGCTCAGCAAAGTTGGTTAGCGTATAGTTAATTTGGCTAACCAGTAGATACTGACAGTAATCGAGGCGTGTTACCGTTTTCTTCACAACTATTGTTACCAGTTTTTAACCAGGTGATTAACTAGCCTATTTTAACCCATTAGGGATATTTTGCGTAAGTCCTAAAATAGTTAGCTAATTATTCACAAGTACGGGTAGCAAGCTAAGTTGAGTTTTAGTAAAACTATGAAATCTAACCTTTTGATCTATGAAACCCAAAGCTGTCCGAACTATTGTTAAACAACAATTGAATAAATTTAATATTCATACTCTGTGTGATTTATTTATACTCTGTGCCTTTGCACTAGCGTGATGAGTAAGTAGTTATCACTCGATAATCCAGTTTTTAAAATTTGACAGAATATGCTAGAATAAGTTAGCTCGAAAACAGGAGAAATTCCCGTGTTTTTTATCGCCCCATTACCATTCATTGAAACACATATTGATGCACTGAATATGGAGATTCAAGCTCAGTTACCAGGGCGAAAATTAACAATAACTCAACA
>JXSN01000434.1 GCA_001276605.1 Achromatium sp. WMS2 | reverse complement strand
ATAACTTATAAATCGCATCATGAGGCTTTGGATGCGGATGCTATTAATGAGCTTATTGGTTATTTTGTGGGTTATAAGAAGAGTCTTATTAATGCTAGTAGTGATCGAGATCGGAGTAAGGATACGTATCACTTGGTGGCGGTGTGTACTCGTTATCCGGAGGCGTTGGCTAAACAAGCTGGTAACAAGTGGTCGCAGCTTAATCCAGGGATTTATAGGATTGAGCTTCTTATTAATATAATTGTGGTTGTTACTTCTAGGGTGGTTAAACAACCGCATAATAGTGCTTGGTTGTTGTTTAGTCACGACCGCGAACGGGTTGAGTATGCTTTGCGGTTGCCGGAGAATGCGCAAATTCCTGAGTATATACCTAGATTGTTACGGGATGAGTTGGATAAGAAATAGCGCCGGGCAATGGGTAAAAATTTTGCCTAAATTAAACGGTAAGACATGCATGCGCTTATGCGTTGCTAATCGCACCTACGGGCTAGTGGATATTTTGCCATTATGTGCTATACTCAAGTTATTACATTTTAGACTTTCAATGGTACCTAACAAATGCCCAACACCGAACATTCCAATGATGATCCCTGGTTGCACAAAAAAGTCGATAAGATTGACTACTTCGTGCACCGGCCCACGCGCCAATCTGGTATCCACATTCGTGGTCTGGCTACGCTTTGCGGAGTACGACTCTCAACACTCCAAAATGCCCTAAAATGGGCTCAAAGGAGCACCGATAACTTGACCGAAAATTACAGAACTGAACTCTATAGCTTATTGAAAAATAGAAATATTTTCCTTACAAACTTGACCGAAAATTCGCCTAAAATAAATGGAAAAGAAGTCAAAGTAATTCTCGCCGATGTATGTTTTGATATTGCCTTCTATTACACAAGCAAAGGTTATAAAGAGGCCCTAAATACTATGGCTGACATGGGCCGTCTCGGAGCGGAGAGTTTCGTATTTTACAAAACCGGGTTTGATGTTATGGAGCATTTGCAGGTAAATAGTACAATTGTTGATGGCATTGAAGTGTTAACCTATGCTACGCAGGTGGAAGTCAACAAGACTACTACTGGCGAAGTGGTGTATTACACTGATCGCAAAACTGGGCAATGTGGCATTAGTCTTACTGGGCTGTATCACCTTTGCGGCGGTATTATCAGTAAAACTAAAATCCTGGGGTATCTCAATACTTTAAACACCCCATTCGTCATGGCTGGGGGCCAGGGTGAGGATATTATCGACGCTACCGCGGCGGAGCAGGCTTTGTATTATTATGGTCATACCGCTAGCCCGCGTAAATCTCAAAAAGCTAAAAGCTGGTTGGCTAGCATGGGGACTCCTATTAGTAAATTTATTACCAGCCATACGGGCTATACTGTTACTACCAATACT
>JXSN01000433.1 GCA_001276605.1 Achromatium sp. WMS2 | reverse complement strand
TTGGCGAACTAAAAGAGGCCGACTTTATTGGCTATGTAGACAATGTGATTCGTGCTCGGTATCCACTTGAAAATTCCACACGTTACTCCGGAGTAATTCGACGTATTACCGATCATTATTCAGCAGCAGTTAACTCCCAAGCCTTACCTAATACACCAGATCCGGCTTATATTTTGTTCATAACCGATGGTGATAATAGCGACCATCAAGAGGCCGAACAAGCTATAATATCTGCATCTGATAAACCAATATTTTGGCAATTTGTGGGACTTGGCAATTCCGATTTTAAATTTTTACAGCGCTTAGACACCATGCCTGGACGTCATGTCGACAATGCCAATTTCTTCCAGGCTAACGACATCCAAAATGTCGATGATGATGAACTTTATCGACGCCTGTTAGGAGAGTTTCCAGCCTGGCTAAAACTAGCCAAAGATAATAACATTCTGGCCAATTAGACTTGGGCGCCAATAACCTTTAGTCAGAGGCGCCGTGTTATTTTACTGCAAAAGTTGAGCGCTATGTTCGAGTGTTTTTAACTATACACTGGCACTAGGTGGCTTTGGATGGGCATCGCTGCCTAGTATGACTACGGTTTCACTGGCTTTATTTGCCGGTACAGGTTGAGGCTGCGCCTGCTGCACCTGTGGTATGACCGGTGTCACATCGATCACTGGTAGACTACGTACTTGCTGTAAATAACCACTGTCAACCATCAATGGGGTATCAGGATAGCTTTTTTGTAATGCCAAGCGTTCCTTTTCTACGAAGTTTTGGACAAAACCGTGGCAAGCTTCCACCAATCTGCCTTCAGGAAAATCGTCGCGATGAACCTTTACATGCATCCTTTTGGTATGCAGACGCTTCGTTTTACCCTTAGCTGTTGAAATTTCAGTTACTATTTCGGCCTTGAGAACATAGCGTCCCCATTTCCGAAACCTGGGGGCTCGCAGCCATACGTCGGTGGTAACGTTAATTACTGAATTTGGTATGGACATGCGCTGTAAACTTAAAACGATGGCATACGATGCCAAGGATACGGCCAAAGCCCCAAGCACAAAGATTATTGTGGTCCAACCTAGTAGTGACCACGCAGCGATCATTGCAATGAGGAGGCCAGCTCCCATTAGCGAGCCATAACGCCATATTCCGTTGTGGGCCTTAAAACTGAGAAATGAGCGTACGTTTTGCAGGCTCATGTAGGCAATTATAGCTATAATTCCTAAAAATAATGCATTTAGCCAAGCACCATTCAACAGCATCACAATAAATAATAGTGCCGTCATGCCTATAATCATGCGGCGCAAACCGATTATGTTTAAAATTTGCAACGGCAAACCTCCATAAATAAGAATATCTTGCGGTATAGCTGTGCTAAAATAAAATTACTAATCAACCAAGCCA
>JXSN01000432.1 GCA_001276605.1 Achromatium sp. WMS2 | reverse complement strand
GATCTTAAAACGTTATTTGACATACAAACCAAATCTGAAAAAACTCCGCGTTTACTGGTACTGAACGAAAGAATAAAAACGGTAGGAATATTGGTTGACACCCCACCCAAAAATGTCGCCATTGGCCAAGCATTAACGCAAACACCACCATTACCACAATTGCTTAACAAATACAGTCATGGTGTTTAAATAAGGCATCCAAAATATCCTCAAGATGATGTGTTAAATTGGCGATGCCTCGAATACCAACTGTATTGGCAGCACCTTTCAGGGTATGGGCTGTACGTTTAGCTATGTTAAGATCATCCATTGAGCCATTAGCTACCAGACGTTGAATAGCAACTGCAAATGTTTGTGATTGTTCTGGTAGTTCTTGTAATAATGCTTCTAATAAATCTGGTTGCACATCTTTTGGCAATTCCAGGTTAACATGCTCGGCAGTGGCTGCTTGCTCTCGAGCTGGCTTAGATTGTTCTTCAAAACTAATGGCTGCAGTAAAGTCAGGAGTTAATAAAAGGGCTCCTATTGTGTCCGCTTGTGCTGTATCTAACGGTTTGAGCCAATCTTTGGTTTGTAACCAACTAACAAATTCTTGGCATGTTGTTTGGTCGCTGGGATTGCTTAAATATGCTTCAACATAGCCACTCCAAGCCCCGAGAAGATCCATTTCTGTTGTATTTAAAGGTCGTGGTTGAGCCGCAAATGCTTCGATATTTTCTCGTAACCAGGCGACTACTTGTTGCAGTCCAACAAATCCTACGGTTCCAGCAGCATCACCAAATCGACTCAGTGATTCAGTATAGACTTCGCAAAGTGCCTTCCGTTCATCTGGTGGCGAATTTTCGCCTTGGGATGCTATTTCAACTCCCAATAAAGTTGCTAGTGGTTCCTCTAATAGCGGGATTTCCGCCAATAGCACTGCGATAAGTTCTTGAACTTGAGATGGTATGGTTTTGGATGTTGGATCAGCCATAGCTTAAGATATGCAGTTATTGTGGTTTGGGTTGATGGTTGTATGTTTTGTGTATCATTGTATTCAAAACAGAATTCCGATCTTGGCCCAATGTTCTTAAGTATTTTAAGGCAGGGATTGGGTTACAAACGGATGACAATTTAATCTGCAATGGTTTTAGTGGTGTTTTAGGTTTTGAGTTGATTACCAATAGCATGAAAAAAACCATCAAAATCAAATTCTACCCAAATATTTTGGTCCTTTATGTAAACCCCATGACTGTATTTGTTAAGCAATTGTGGTAATGGTGGTGTTTGCGTTAATGCTTGGCCAATGGCGACATTTTTGGGTGGGGTGTCAACCAATATTCCTACCGTTTTTATTCTTTCGTTCAGTACCAGTAAACGCGGAGTTTTTTCAGATTTGGTTTGTATGTCAAATAACGTTTTAAGATC
>JXSN01000431.1 GCA_001276605.1 Achromatium sp. WMS2 | reverse complement strand
GGTCACCAGTAGTATCTATCCCTAATTCTGATAAAGAAAGATTTAACATTCAAGTGCAATATGAGTTTCCAGGAGCCACTAAGTGAAGGATACAAATTGCACTAAAATTCAATGTTTGGGGCTAGTATTTTTTGTAATAACTACTATTTTGGCAATAGTCTTCGCCTTAGCTTTACCATTGTACAAACTTAACCTTAATTATGATGAACAGATAGCCGATTTATCCAACAATTTAGGGCGTTTTAGAGCTTTAGCCGCATCCGTGCCACGCCTGGAACACCAGCTGAATATGTTGTATAAAAATAAAAATCTTGATGCATACTATATTACAGCCAATGGTAGTGCCTCAGGAGGTATAGCCTTGCAGCGTTTGATCGAGGAAATAATTCACCGTCTCAAGGTAACAACCAACAGTATTCAAGTGTTACCAGCTCAAGACTTAGACGCTATTACCCAATTGAGCGTTAGGCTTAATTTTAGTTGTTCAATAGACGCATTATGGCAATTGCTATATGATATAGAGAGTAGTGAACATATTTTAATTATCAATAGTCTCAGCATCAGAGCGATGCCCAAGCGTCATATCCAAAGGCAAGTCCCTGGTACTGAACCTAGTGCGGAGCCAGCATTATTGAATGTTGGCATGGATGTGTACGGCTATATTCGGCGGGAAAGCACTTGAAACTGCTGGTTTGGTTATTACTGATAGGACTAAGTGCGGCTTTGTACCTAGAATGGAAAAAGTTTCCTGTTTTGCCGCCGCGCATAGACCAACCCCAAGTGACTCCAAACGTGGTCCCAGATTCATCATTAGCCAAACCTACAACATTACCAGTTGTATTAAAGCCACGGGATAGTTATGGCTCAATTGCAGAAAATACCCTGTTTGATCCATCACGCAGTTCAGCGATTGCACCAGAAGCGGCAGCAGCGGCAAATTTTGTCGAGGCCGAAAAGTTAGATGGCTTAGTGCTAAATGGTATAATTATTATTAATTCCAAACCAACGGCTATTATTAAGGATCCTCAAACCAATAAAAAAGATAAGGTTCAACCTGATCAGCAGTCACCGACTAAGGTGTATGTTACCCTGGGAGCTTCTATAAGAGGTTGGACGATTACTCAAATTCTTAAAGATCGCGTAATCTTACGTTCACCTAACGGTAAAGAGCAACCATTGTTACTGCGACCTCCAAAGGAAAAGAAACAAACTGTAGGCGGCAATACCAAGACGCCACCCCAGCCTACTGCCCTACCACCTGGCATTCCTACGGCTAAGTAGCTGAATATTCATGAAAGAGCGTATGTTAGCATTAAGAATAATTTTTGTTTTTAGCGGCCTATTAATCACCTTTGGATGTAGTCACCTAGATCAGGTTGAGTGGGATCCTACCTCTAGAATTGGACAA
>JXSN01000430.1 GCA_001276605.1 Achromatium sp. WMS2 | reverse complement strand
AATCAGTTGCAAGTAGAGTAAGAAGTTACCTCTAATTCATTAAGGTGTTTAAACTAAGGTATTCTAAATTAAAATGGCGCTGTTTTCACTATTTGATTGTCCCATAAAATTTTAGCCTGTCGCAGGCCATAGGCTAAGCTTGGAATAGATTCAAATCACCCCTGTCAGGCGTGTTAAGCCCAAATAAGCGGCTAAGTATACTACAAGGAGTTACATACGGAAAAAATCCCCAATCAGCCTAAGCTACTACCTCTAGGCAGCGGCAGTAGACTCAAATTATTAATCAATCAATGTTGGGATTTTTGACCTCAACTCACAATCCCAGTTCTTGCCAGATATTGAGTGGATAGGTCGCTTGATTCATAGTGTAAAAATGTAACCCAGGGGCACCACTATCTAGAAGTTGACGACAGAGGTTGGTGACCACCTCGTGACCAAAGACTTGTAATGATTCTGGGTTGTCCTGGTATGTTTCTAAACGTTTGCGAATCCAGCGCGGAATTTCAGCACCACAGGCATCAGAAAACCTTGTTAGCTGTTTGTAGTTAGTGATGGGCATAATCCCAGGAATGATAGGAATATCAATGCCAAGTTTGTGGCAGTCATCGCGAAACTTGGTGTATGCGTCTAAGTTATAAAAGTATTGGGTAATAGCGGAGTTAGCACCGGCGGCCACTTTGGTTTGAAAGTTATGCAAGTCTTTAACTGCATTGCTAGCCTGCGGGTGGATTTCAGGGTATGCTGCTACCTCAATGTGGAAATGATCTCCCATCTCAGATCGGATAAATGCTACTAATTCGTTAGCATAGCGGAAATCTCCAGATTCGCTAGACCCCATTCCTGATGGCAAGTCGCCACGTAATGCTACCAAGCGGTGAATATCCTGATTCTGATAATGAATTAATATGTCTTTAATTTCTTGACGTGAAGATCCAATACAGGATAGGTGCGGTGCGGTATCTATTCCTTGAGAGCGCAACCAGTCTACGGTGGCAAAAGTTCGTTCGCGGGTAGAGCCTCCAGCACCGTAAGTTACCGAAAAATATTTGGGTTTGACTGCGGTTAGGGCTGCAATTTGCGGTTTTAGTTTTTCCAAACCTTCTGCTGTTTTAGGCGGAAAAAGTTCAAAACTGAAAGTCATAGCGTTGTATTTATTATTAATCATATGTATTGTCGGCTGGTTGGCGGTTAGTAGTGCTATCCTTCATGTTACTTTGTCGGTATAACTGGGCTTAACACGCCTGACAGGGGTGATTTGAATCTATTCCAAGCTTAGCCTATGGCCTGCGACAGGCTAAAATTTTATGGGACAATCAAATAGTGAAAACAGCGCCATTTTAATTTAGAATACCTTAGTTTAAACACCTTAATGAATTAGAGGTAACTTCTTACTCTACTTGCAACTGATT
>JXSN01000429.1 GCA_001276605.1 Achromatium sp. WMS2 | reverse complement strand
GATGATAGAGGCTGGGGTCGGGGTAATAGACCAGTTATTAATGTAACTTGGGATGATGCGGTAGCCTATACTAAATGGTTATCGCAACAAACTGGTAAGGATTATCGGTTGCCGACTGAGGCGCAGTGGGAATATGCAGCGCGAGCAGGTTCCACTAGTCGTTATTTCTTTGGTGATGATGCCAATAGGTTGGGGGATTATGCCTGGTATGATGGTAATTCTAATAGTAAAACGCATCCGGTAGGGCAGAAGCAGCCTAATGCCTGGGGATTATACGATGTACATGGGAATGTGTGGGAATGGACGCAGGATCGTTGGCACGGTGACTATAGTGGTGCTCCTACCGATGGCTCTGCCTGGGAAAGTGGGGATTCGCCACTTAGAGTATTGCGGGGCGGCTCTTGGGGCAACTACGACTACAACTGTCGCACAGCGTATCGCAACGGCAGCGGGCGTGGCGACTCCAACGGCAATTGGGGTTTCCGCGTTGCTTGCTTTTTGGGCTAGAACTTGTATGCCTTTGTGCTTTTAGTCTTTTACCCTTGCCGTTGACTTTGCCGTTGCCGCTGACGTTTTAACTCGTTTTCGGGCCGTTTAGGCCCGAAAACCGCATTTTTTGAAAGCCAGGATCGTAGGGCGGGAGAAACGCAGTGAATCCCGCCAATTATAGATTTACACCACCTGCATAGACCTCACCCCCTGCCCCCTCTCCATTGATGGAGAGGGCGCAATCCCGTTGGCTCGACCCGATCCTGGCTAATCGTCGTTACATCCTAACCTACATCGAATGGGCTACAAAAGACGTCTAACGTTTTAACAGTATCGCGTCAGCAATAGGTTGGTTGTGATCGCTTTTGCATTTATTATCTACCCTATTTAAGATACCACGATCGAAGGTTACATGCCTTGCCCGCATTAGGCCCTGAATGTACGCTACGATAGAAATTGCGGTGGTACCCTTACCGTACAATTTACCATTTTCGTATTTTAACATTCCAGCTTTCCATTGCTTATTCCAAGTACTACATAGCATGGTACGCGATATAGCTGCTTTAGTAGCATTTTGCCTAGATCGATTTCGGACAACACAAGTTTTTTTATTCCCAGCTCCACATTTATAATAAGTTGCTGAACCATCGGCATGCTGAACCACGGTGTTGCCAGGTCCAGAGATGCGATCTACACGTCCCGTAATAGATCCCCCTACCCTTACATCACCGGCATCTGCTAGCATTGGTCCCAAACTTAGGCATATGGTCAGCAAAAAATAATACATTATCACTTTATAATCCCCCGCAATTTTTAAGATTGCTATCTGGGTTTACCTAAAAAATCAATATATCTAGAAGCATATCCAATAACTACGTAGTTGGCTAA
The DNA here is from genome assembly GCA_001276605.1 of Achromatium sp. WMS2. Classification (GTDB taxonomy): domain Bacteria; phylum Pseudomonadota; class Gammaproteobacteria; order Chromatiales; family Chromatiaceae; genus WMS2. The sequence goes on along the minus strand of JXSN01000429.1, from coordinate 32 downwards.
CGACAGCAGAAAGGCGTCTTTGTGGATATTTA
>JXSN01000428.1 GCA_001276605.1 Achromatium sp. WMS2 | reverse complement strand
TAGCCAAATTTAATCCACCTTGTACTGCTGCTAGCCCAAGCGCCCCAATGGCTCCCACCGCTGCTGCCTCAGTTGGTGTTGCTAACCCAGCTAGTATTGAACCTAAAACTGCCACTATCAATACCAATGGTGGAACCAAGGCGGTTAAAAGTTTCCAACCCAATGTTTGCCAATCCATGCTTATACCCTACGTCATAACGGTCATGTACGAGTCGATATTATTTATCGCAAATTATCAGAACGGGGGCGTGCTTGGATAGATCTATCCGGTACATTATTGATGTTAATCCCGATGTGCGTATTCTTATTTGTAATTAGTTGGAAATACGTAGCGGCATCTTGGGGAGTTTACGAAAGTTCACACGAAGCTGGTGGATTGCCTGGCGTGTTTTTATTAAAAACCCTGATATTGATATTACCTATTTTACTGTTATTGCAGTCTGCGTCAATATTGGTGCGTTGCTACTTAGTGCTTATTGGTATATTACCAACCTTGGATATGCATTTGAAATCAGAGAGAGGGCAAGAATAATGGCAGCCGGCGCTTCGTTAGCCTTATTTTTGGGTCTATGTATAATTTTAATGTTCGGTTTTCCAGTAGCCTTCTCATTAGGCGGCACCGCTTTGGCGTTTGCGTGGGTAGGAAGTTGGCTAGACATTTTCGATGGTGCCTTTTTAGAGGCCTTGCCAAATCGCCTATACGGGATTATGACCAATGATACCCTAATTGCAGTGCCATTATTCATCTTTATGGGAGTAACCCTTGAGCGCTCTAAGGTAGCTGAAAATTTGCTTGACACCATGGGCACCCTATTTGGATCTATGCGTGGTGGCTTGAGCATTTCCGTAACCATTGTTGGTATGTTACTAGCAGCAAGCACTGGTATCGTAGGTGCAACTGTGGTTACTATGGGGTTGCTATCTTTACCCACTATGCTTAAGCGCAATTATTCACCAGCAGTCGCGGCTGGGGCTATTTGTGCTTCAGGAACGTTGGGACAAATCATTCCACCTTCGGTAATTTTGGTAATGTTAGGAGATGTTTTATCTTCTGCTTACCAACAGGCTCAACTACAGACGGGTAGTTTCTCACCGGATACGATTTCGGTGGGAGATTTATTTATGGGGGCAATTATCCCTGGATTATTATTGGTGCTTTTCTACATTTTGTTTCAAATAGGAATAGCTATTTTTTATCCAGCAGCGGTACCTGCCATTCCTGAGGCCGATAGAAGCATGGATTGGCAAACATTGGGTTGGAAACTTTTAACCGCCTTGGTTCCACCATTGGTATTGATAGTGGCAGTTTTAGGTTCAATACTAGCTGGGTTAGCAACACCAACTGAGGCAGCAGCGGTGGGAGCCATTGGGGCGCTTGGGCTAGCAGCAGTACAAGGTGGATTAAATTTGGCTA
>JXSN01000427.1 GCA_001276605.1 Achromatium sp. WMS2 | reverse complement strand
GGTCTCCCGGGCTTTAAAAGCCCCTAAAGGTCCGTTATAGACTATGACGTTGATAGGCTGGGTGTGGAAGCGCGGTAACGTGTGAAGCTAACCAGTACTAATTGACCGTGTGGCTTGACCATATAACACCTAAGAGGTTTGTTGGGGTAGGGCTAGAGTGTATTTTGATTTGCATTGTTGCGTTATTGCCGAATTCTAAGTCCCGATATTTATCGTAAGTATGATTAATTGTTGGGCGTCACCAGTTTTTTCTGGCGATCATAGAGCATTGGAACCACCTGATCCCATTCCGAACTCAGAAGTGAAACGGTGTCTCGCCGATGATAGTGTGGGAGATCCTATGCGAAAGTAGGTTATTGCCAGAGTCTTATTTTTGACCACCCTAGTGCTAGGCACTGGGGTGGATTTTGTATGGGCTGAAGTTTGCGGAGAACTTTATGGGTAATATGCTCTCGTTTGTTTCTTCTGCGCCAACGTACCTCCGAGTCTTATGGGTAGTTTGGGTTATAGCAGGGTTTATACTCGTATTCGCTACTGTGGACACACAAGCAAGAAAACTTGGACATCCGTCCGGAAAGATTGAATTTCCGACAAATGGTTCCTCCGTCTCTCCCACATTTGAGGTTCGAGGTGTGGTTATGAATTTAGGGAAGGAAGATTCATTGTGGCTCGCCGTAAGAAAAGACCAATCGATATGGCCGAAGGCACCCAAAATTGTTCCTATTGGTAACAAGTGGTCGGCTACAATATCTGAGGGTGGTACTAGGTCTGGTTCATCGTTCTCGTTAATGCTTCTTCTCGCCAATAAAAAAGTTTCAACCAAGCTACAGGAATACGTTAATGGAAACGACTTTTCTGCACAATCAATTGAAGATTATCAGGGAATCAATCTGCTGCATGAGATTACCTTACAAATCAAATAAAAGTCGGTAACTCCTCAGCAGTTAAGGATTGCTTTCGCGTTTTGTTTTTTGTTGTGCCCGGTGAGGAAACTTGGTTTATGAATGACTTTAGCAGAGAAATAAAAGCAAAGCTCGTTGGTTCTATACGCTAAAGGTAAGAAACCGATTGTTTTAGATGTGGTTAATGAACGTGTCGTGGTTGGTGGCGGTGGTAATAGTTCATGTTTTTTTAATTGCCCTAATTATTGCATATATCAGTTACGAGACCTTGGAAACATTAAGCCGCTTAAGTTTGGTACACGTCACCCATCTAATTTTTTATGTTGTAGTGCGTCTGGCAATATGTTAGCTGCTGCTGAGTGGGATGTGAAATGCTACATTAAAGGGTGGATTTATGATGTTGTCAATGACAAACAACATAGGTTTGATGTGGGAATGAATCCGACTCCATTTGGAAATCGTGGCGGATCTAGGCAGGTTGTTTTCAGCCCATCTGAAAAATCTCTCCTTATTGC
>JXSN01000044.1 GCA_001276605.1 Achromatium sp. WMS2 | reverse complement strand
ATGTGCTAGACATTATTTTGGATGCTCTAGACAGTGAATTAGGATTATTCGGGTACATGAACCAGGATGGATGGTTAGCAATTCCATCTATGACTAGACAACTCTGGGAACATTGCCAGATAGGCACTGAGGCAATCCTATTATCAATAGATAGCTTAGGAAATAGTAGTTTAGCAACCGCCGTACTTAAAAAAATATTAGTGTATTCTAACAATCAATCTAGTTTATTTCCTGACCATAACATAATCATGACCCGCAGTATTGTAGTCCCGATAGTGCATTCTGAAAGAGTAATAGGCGTTATTTGCGTAGCAAACAAATTTGAAGACTACAATTCTAACGACATAGCACTATCACAAACCATTGCCAATAGCATCGCACCAATTTTAGCAGCACGCCTGGCTTTTAAACAGGAACAAATTCGACGTTGGCTGACCGAATCCAAGTTAGCAGCCGAGGCTGCTGCTTTAACGCGTATCAATGCAGAACTTAAGCAATCACAAGTGCAAATATTACAGATGGAAAAGCTAAGTGCTTTAGGGACACTAGTCGGTGGGGTGGCACACGAAGTCAATAATCCTTTGATGGGAATTCATGGATATTTAGACTATGCAATCAGTAAAATAGAACCGGGTAAGCCACTGGAAATGTTAAAACGGGCCTTGACAGAAGTAGAAAGGGTTACCCGTATTGTGAAAAATATGCTAGCGTTTTCACGATTTCAAACTGCTGATTCCACTCAAACTTGTAATGCCTTGGATATAATAAAAAATACCGTGGCATTGTTGAGTGGTGAATTACGCAAAGCGGATATAAAGATAACTATGCAAATACCTGAACATCCAGTACAACTTCACTGTAGTGCTGATACTTTGCAGCAATCCCTACTTAATCTATTAATTAATGCCAGAGATGCCTTTGAAAATAGTCCAGGATCCCATGAAATTACCGTAAAATTAGAAAATATTAATGACAAATTAGCGCGGATTCAAATAATCGATAATGGTCCCGGAGTACCTGAAGCCATCAAGCATAAGATTTTTGACCCATTTTTTACCACTAAAGTTACTGGCAAAGGTACCGGTTTAGGTTTATCGGTATCCCGGCAATTACTAAACAACGCAGGTGGAAGTTTAAGTTTAATGGATGCCGCAGGTGGCGGCTCCATTTTTTCCATCGAATTAAAGCTAGTTTTAACGTAATTGCCTACCTTTGATAAAACTACTTACTCAATATTCCAAAATATAGATAATTATATATTAAAAATACCTGTAATAACCTACACTTGATAAAATTATTTGGTACTCGTAAGCCAAGTAAAGCGTAGCTTACTAAATATTAATGAAGATATACATAAATACGCATTACCTTTTCTATAATTTAGGTATTTACCATGTTACAAAAGATTAGATATTGCCCATTACGACTAATTTTAATATTATCTATAATAATGCTAGTTAGCTGTGCTAGGGTACCAGTGCAGGACGGGTATCCGCAACCACAACCAGCACCTACTCAACAACCTCCAGTTAAAATTGATGAAAAAATATTTCGGGATGGAGCTAATTCACGAATTTTAGTGGAAGCAGAAAACCGAGCCACCCCAGCAGCAGCAAAAATACTAGCCCAGGCACGGATTATGACCACAGTCCAACGCTCGATTATACCCGGAAGCTGCTGGGATTACATAAATGCGGTATGGAATCGAGCCGGATTTCCGCTAAAACTTCGGAATACCGTATTTAAAGGAACCACCAAAGGCCCATATGCCAAACCTGATGATATTCAACCTGGTGACTGGTTATATTTCATCAATCGCTCTTACCACAATAGCACCCATAGCTCCATGTTTGTTTCGTGGGCGGATAAAACCAAAATGCGTGGTTACGTATTGAGTTATACAGGACGGCGCCGTGCCACCCCAGCAAGATATAAAATTTATGATCTGCGCCGCACCTACCAAATCATACGGGCCAAAAGTTAACGCATAATCCCAGCATACAACAACTATATTTTAATATCTATTCCAAAATACGCTTAACACTTTAGCAAATGTAAACATATTTGAATCATATATGGTTTTTATTCATAATTAGGTCATAATTTATGAAATTTATTCATGCTGCCGATCTACATCTTGATAGCCCATTGCGCAATCTAGAAGAATACGAAGGCGCTCCCATCAAAGAAATACGTGGTGCTACCAGACAAGCTTTAAAAAATTTAGTAAATTTAGCAATCAAAGAACAAGTTACTTTAGTCTTACTAGCCGGAGATATTTACGATGGTGATTGGCGCGATTATCGAACTGGATTGTTTTTTAGCGAACAAATGTCGAAACTCAAAGAAGCCAATATCCAAGTAGTATGGTTAGTTGGTAATCATGATGCCGCAAGTGAAATTACCAAAACTTTAAGCAACATTAAAAAATTATCCAATTTACATAAATTGTCCGAATCTAAACCTCAAACTATATACCTCAACTGCGCAGGCACAGAAATAGCCGTACACGGCCAAGGTTTTGCTAACCGCTCTGTTACAGATAATCTAGCGGCTAATTATCCAGCATACATACCAGGAATACTCAATATTGGTTTGTTGCACACCAGCCTTAATGGCCGCCCCGGGCATGACAATTACGCCCCTTGCCATATAGATGACCTAATCAGCAAAAATTATGCATATTTTGCTCTAGGGCACGTACATCAACAAGAAATTATCAGCAAAGAACCATGGATAGTTTTTTCTGGCAATATTCAAGGACGTCATATCCGCGAACCTGGCACCAAAGGTTGTATGCTGGTTAATGAGAATAACACGGAAATAGACAAGGTAACACCCCACAGTCTGGATGTGCTACGTTGGCGATTCCAACAAATAGATATTACCGGAGCCATGGATGGAGATCAAATGCTAGAGACTGTTTCCACATTTTTAAGCAACCAAGATACCCATGAAACTGGTTTAGAGGCTATTCGTTTGCAAATAACAGGAGTATGCCATGCCCATAACACCATCAATCACAACCAAGAACATTGGATTAATTCGCTACGGGGATTAGCTACGGATATATCCGGTGGACGCATATGGCTAGAAAAAATTAAATTTAACACTCAGAATACTCACGCACCATCTGCCAGTTCACACAGCAAAACAGAGATATATAGCCTATTGTATGACGCCATAAGCGACTTAACACCAGATTCTCAGCTATTCCACAGACTACAAAAAGAAATTAAACCCTTGATTGCCAAACTACCTACCGAATTGCGTACTGTAGATGAAATTTGGCATCAGCTCGAATGTCCAGCAACCTTGAATGAGATACGTCAGGACACAATAAAATTGCTACTATCTACACTGAGTAAGTATTGAAAAATTAGTGGGTACCAACAACTAATCTAGATGAATATAGGCCTCTGGCCACCTAACCCAACATATTCGTGATCTGTTGCAAAATCCAGCGAGAAAACGCAACCGATAACACACCAGATCTCCACAAAAAACACAATCCATTTTTATTAAAAAAAACAATAGTTGAATAACAGTGAACATACTTGATCAACAACCAAAATTTGCTGGTCCCAAAATTCGTATAACCAGACGACCTTCAACCAACGCGATCACCTCCCTCAACACCATACCACCACTGTTGCAACGCTTATATGCAGCCCGCGGCATAACATCACCTACTGATCTGGAACTAAACCTGAAACAACTACTACCACCTTCTAACCTCGGGGGAATTACAACAGCAGTAGAGCTTTTAGCCACCGCCATCATCAAACAGCAACGCATTGCCATTACCGGCGACTATGACACCGATGGTGCCACTGCCAGTACTTTATGCCTATTAGTATTGCAAGCCTTAGGTGCCAAATACTGCAAAATATTTATTCCCAACCGTTTCACCATGGGCTATGGTCTAGCACCAGAACTAGTTGAACAAACATCAGATTGGGGTGCACAACTCATAATTACCGTTGACTCAGGAGTCAGTAGCTTCGAAGGTGTGGAACGCGCCAGAACCTTAGGTATCAACATTATAGTAACTGATCACCACTTACCAGGTACAAACTTACCCAATGCTAATGCCATAATAAATCCTAACCTCCCCGGTGAACTATTTAGTGCTAAAAACACCGCCGGAGTAGGCGTAGCTTTTTACCTAATGTCAGCCTTACGGCGCCACCTAATGCCCCAATTTAACATGGCTAGCCTGCTAGATTTAGTTGCCTTAGGTACTGTTGCCGATTTAGTTCCATTAGACCTTAACAATCGAATCTTTGTACAAGCTGGCCTATTGTTAATCCGCAGTCGCCGCTGTCGACCAGGCATCTTAGCCCTGTTAAAAACCGCAGGGCGTGAACCCAACACCGCAACTGCCCAAGACTTGGGTTTTAGTGTGGCCCCACGCCTTAACGCCGCGGGGCGCCTTGCCAGCATGGATTTAGGAGTCTCCTGTTTATTGGAAACAAATACAGAACAAGCCCTAAATCTGGCTCAAGAATTACACGATATCAATTTAGATCGACGTAACATAGAGCAACAAATGGATGATGAGGCCGAAATCATACTCGATACTAGCTACGCCAACAATACCATGCCATTCGGATTATGCATGTACAATGAACGCTGGCATCAAGGTGTTATTGGCATTTTAGCGTCAAGATTACGAGAACGTTATCATAGACCAGCTATCGTATTAGCCGCAAACGATGACGGTATCATCCAAGGATCAGCTCGCTCCATACCTGCCGTACATATCCGAGATTTACTGGTAAGTATCAATAATAAATATCCTAATCTCTTGATTCGCTTTGGCGGTCATGCCATGGCCGCCGGTCTAAGTTTACATGCAGAACAGATAGATAACTTTACCCAAATCTTCGATCAAGAGTTAAGAAGACATCTAAACAATCAATTACCACAAGCAGAATTACTTACCGATGGACAACTCTCGGATAACGAAATAACCGCTGAAACTGCCAGACTCTTGCGCTACGCTGGACCATGGGGACAAGGATTTCCCACGCCAATGTTTGATGGTGAATTTAGAGTATGTAAACAAAGAATATTAAAAAATGCCCACCTAAAATTAGTATTAGAAACTGAAACTAAAACCAAAGTTGATGCCATTTTTTTTCGATGGGGAACACAAATGCTGGATTATGACATAGTGCGTGCTGTTTACAATCTTGATTTGAATTCCTATGGCGGCCAGGAAAATCCGCAGTTTATTCTTGAATACTTAGAACCAGCATAAGGAAACACTTGCAACGCATAATTTATTTTAAAACATAAAAAAATTCCATCAAGAATCAAGTAATAACTTCTTACCTTTTGGGAGCGCCAATTGACAGAATCAGGTTATGATTATATTATACTAATATTTATAATTTACCTAAGGTTACATGAAACGCTCAACTACTCGCCTTATAGCCCTATTCGCCACTTTACCCGCATTAATGATTGTGTTCGCCATTGGCTACATGTTGGCTATGACACATCTAGAGGGAATACCGCGAGATTTTTGGTCTAGCCTTGAATGGGCATCGGAAACTCTAACCACTACTGGCTACGGCCGAGATGCACACTGGGAACACCCACTAGTAGTAATATTTGTAGTAATAGTACAAATAATAGGTATTTTTGTTGTCTTTCTGATTTTTCCAATATATCTAATCCCATTTTTTGAAGAACGCTTTGAAAGTAAATTACCTACTGCTTTACCCAAAGTGGGCAGCTTACCATATGTATTAATTTTTCATTATAATTTTACAGTCTCTACCCTGATTGAAGAACTACTGCGCCACAAACGACGCGTAATAATCTTAGAAGAAAATCAAGAAATTGGTAGACGCCTACAGGACCAAAATCTTGAAGTCGTGCATATGCATCAACCTCTAAATGAATTCAACTTTCAGGGAATAACCGGAGCTTCAGCAATAATTGCCAATGGTGCTGATTACGACAATGCAGCACTCCTCCTAGTGGTACGCGACCACGGTTTTACCGGTCCCGTGCATGCCCTAATCGATAACCCATTGCACCGTCAACCTTTATTTACATGGGGAGCCGCCACGGTTTATACACCAGCACATGTATCGGCTGCAGCCCTAGCTTCGCGAGCAAGTCGCAATATTAGTCCCATCATACAAGGAGTACAACAGCTCGGCAAAGATTTAGGCGTGGCTGAATTACGTATCCATGACTCCAGCCCACTAGCCGGTCTTACCATTGCCCAGGCCAATCTGCGTAATAAATTTGGCATAGTTGTCTTAGGTTATTGGAATAACGGCATTTTTATATCCAGACCAGTCGCTAATACCCCACTGACTCCTGGCAACATTATGATTGTAATAGGCAGCCAATCAGCCTTAGAACACCTAAATAATTTAGTCGTCCCCCTACAAAGCCCTGGAGCCATCATTGTCGCAGGTTATGGCGAGGTAGGCCACAAGGTAGTTCAGATGCTAGCCGACGCAGGTGAAGAAGTAACAACTGTGGATCGTGATTCCAAACCCGGTGTAAACATTATCGGCAATGTACTGGATCAAACCGTCCTAGAACAAGCGGGGGCATGTGATGCCAAAGCCATAGTTTTAGCTCTGGGTAATGACAGCGAAACCCTATTTGCTGCCACCGTAGTTCGGGAGATAGCGCCCGCTGTTCCTCTGTTAGCCCACGTTAAACAACCGCAAACTGTCTCCAGAATTTATAGGGTAGGAGCCGACTTTGCTTTGTCTACTAGTCAAGTAGCGGGACAATTACTAGCCCAGCATCTGCTAGGAGAAGCATACATCAGCGTAGAACACGATCTAAAATTGGTTAAATTCGACGCCAAAGGCTTAGTTGGTCAACACCCGTTTAAGATTGGAATATTGGAACACACAGGCTGCCAAGTAGTAGCTATCGAACGTAATTTAAAAGTTTTAGTCCAGTTTAGTGATGATTTTATAGTAGATACCAATGATACCGTATTTCTATCCGGCTCACCATCGGCTATTGCTAGTTACAACAGCCGTTTTAGAGCGTCTAAATAGGATAAAACTCCAAATTGCGTTAAGATATAGTTTATTCCTCTACTGGCAGAAAATAAGCTTGAGCCAAAAAATTGTGCAAACGTATCAAATCCAGCTGTAAATTATCCACATAAGTATGCAAACTTGCATGATCCAGGTTTTTAATGTCAACATCAAGCAAATTAATCTTAATATGCTCCAAAACCTGTAAAGTAGCTCGATCCGTTCCTATTTGTTTAACTCGGTTTTCTACTTCCTGAATGCAATGCAATACCGAGCGCGGAAACTCTTGACTTTGGAACAAAAACCTCAAAACTGGATTACGGTGTATACGCACTTGCATACTGCGCCTATACATCTGATAAGCAGTTAATGATTTTAGAATCCCCATCCACTGAATATTATCATAGGCCTTAGATTCTCCAGTTTGATCTGGCAACATATCGGCAGAGCGTACATCGATAATACGGCTGGTCATATCTGCACGTTCCAAACTTCTGCCTATGCACATAAAGTGGTAATCCACATCATGATTCATAGTACCAGCTAACAAGCCTGCCAAGGTTTGCGATGAGGTAATTACCCTATTCAAATAACTATGCCGACCGTTTTTAGTCAATCCCTGATTTAAATTATCACGACTTTGTAGATATAGCTCATTGATTAACTCCCATACCTCACGTGGTACTATGTCACGAATAGTACGGCAATTTTCTCGAGCCGCCAGTAACGACGGCAGTATGGCCCCAGGGTTATCAGAATCAGCTATTAAAAACTTGGTAACCTGACGCTCGCCCGTATCTTTATAGCGTTTATGAAATAACTCCTCAGCTCCGGTTATTATAAGCAATGGAACCCAACCTGGAGCAATGCGTTTAGGTAAGTCTAGGAGCAAAAAAGTATTAACTTTGATAAGCCTAGCAGTATTTTCGGCCCGTTCAATGTGACGAGCCATCCAGTAAATATTTTCAGCCACGCGGGATAACATAGCAATTCTCCTGATGTGAAAAGATGGAAACTAGAATGGAATAACAATTGGGAAATACTTGCTATTACTCAAGTCTTGCTACTTACATCTACAATCCAGGTATCTTTGCTACCACCACCTTGGGATGAATTAACTACTAAAGATCCTTTACGCAGGGCGACACGCGTTAACCCGCCTGTGGTCACTTGACGCCGATCACCACTCAAAATGAATGGCCTTAAATCTACATGCCGTGGCTCAATAAGCCCTTGTACTAGAGTTGGAACCGTGGAAAGTTGCAACGTAGGTTGCCCAATATAGTTGCGTGGGTTTTGTTGAATCTGTTCAGCAAACCGTTCCCGTTCCGCCTTGGTAGAATATGGTCCCATTAGCATACCATAACCACCTGATTCATTAGCAGGTTTGACTACCAGCTTATCCAAATTAGCCAACACATGATCGCGTTCATCTTGGTATAAACAACGAAATGTAGGAACATTAGGTATTATAGGATCTTGATCAAGATAATACTTAATTATTTGCGGTACAAATGCGTACACTACCTTATCATCAGCCACGCCCGCGCCTGGTGCATTAGCAAGTGCAACTTTACCGGCTTTCCATGAACGCATCAGTCCCTTAACTCCCAACAAAGAGTCTGGTCTAAACGCCTCTGGATCCATAAACATATCATCGATGCGGCGGTAAATTACATCTACACGTTGTAAGCCGCGTACGGTCCTCATGTATACTACATCGTCTTCTCCCACAACCAGATCGCGGCCTTCCACCAGCTCGCACCCCATTTGTTGGGCCAAATAAGAATGTTCAAAGTAAGCTGAATTATATATGCCAGGAGTTAACACCACTACCACAGGATGTTCACTTTTATGTGGAGATAATGCGGCTAAAGTATCAAATAGTTGCGATGGATAATCATCTACCGGTAACGGGGCATAATCTTCAAATAACTCTGGAAACACCCTTTTGGTAACCAAGCGATTTTCCAGCATGTAAGAAACACCGGATGGAACTCTAAGATTATCTTCTAACACGTAAAAAGTGCCATCAGCATCACGTATTAGGTCAGAACCACAAATATGAGCCCAAATTCCTAGTGGAGGTGAAATACCAATGCATTGTGGACGAAAATTTACCGAGTCTGCCAATATTTCCGCTGGAAAAACCCCATCCTTTACAATATGTGAAGCATGGTATAAATCATCAATAAATAGATTTAACGCATGTACCCGTTGTTTTAAACCAGCTTCGACGCGCTCCCATTCAGATTTAGCAATGATACGTGGTATAATATCAAATGGCCAAGAACGATCTATGGTCCCGCCTTCCTCTTGATTATACACGGTAAAAGTTATACCCATTTCTTTGATGGCAACTTCTGCAGCCGCTTGCCGGGCCGCCAGCTCTTGCTGATCCATGGTTGCCAGGTATTGCACCAGATTTTTAGATTCTAGCCTAGGAACACCATGCTCTGAGATCAATTCGTCATAAGCAGGAGCCGAGTTGTAATTTTGCCAATTGGTAGACATTTATAATCAACACCTCTAAATTTTTTGTGATTCTTTACCTTAAGTTAAGAACGCAGTCCATACAATCAAAATCAAAGATTGCGGCTGCATATAAATTCTTTCTATTATGACTAGCTTGGGTGGTTTTGAGTATGCCAATTAGTTACATTTTTATCTAACACTAGTTAATTAAACACAGTACAGATAACTACACTCGTCAACTATCCGAATCTGTTTATACAACAATCGAAGGACACAAGTGTTTGAGTTTGGGGCGTACTCAAATTTAGAATTATGTTTTAAGCATCCATTTTAAAATATCCATTATTTTGGTAAGCATATAATTTGGTGTTCAAGCACATATAACCATCCATGGTCAATAGGGCACATGCCCGTACTTGGATAATTTGCCATTCCATGACCTCATATCCCCAAGCCATACCACTGAGTAAGGTGATTAGTTATCCAAAAGAAAACTATATCTTACAGTATTTTCCTCGTACAATAAATATTGCTGGTATGTGACGTGATTATTACTAAACAAATATCAAATCGTGCTGGTGGCACCCGATCAATCGATACTTATTTGGTTCCACATGGGTATAAGGTGTTTTTCAATATTCATTAAGTGAAAACGGCGTAAAATTGGTATTTCTGTCGTAATAATCCTCCTGCTCCTGGTGTTTTAACCAATTGACGCATAAGTAGGTAAGAGGAGTAAAGATTGCTTCGATGCTGACTTTAAACAACCAGTTGAATGCGATTACTTTTAGCATGGTATCAAATTGCCAAATTCCTAAAAAGGCTATCGGATAAAATAACATGCTATCAACCCCTTGTCCAGCTAACGTAGATCCAATAGTGCGAGTCCATAAGAAGCGGCCCTGAGTGAGCAATTTCATTTTGGCTAGCACGTAGGCATTCACAAAATCACCAGCCCAAAACGCTAGCATGGAGGCCGCGACGATGCGCCAGGTGTTACCAAAAACCAACTCCAAAGCCGGCTGTAAGTCCCGGTTAAATGGTTCATTAGGATCAGCAGGTACGGAGACTACCACAAAGCTCATTAGGCTAGCAAAAACCATAGCTCCGAAACCAGCCCATATGACCTTACGGGCATGGGCATAGCCGTACACTTCTGTTAGGATATCACCAAAAATATAGCTAATGGGGAAAAATAGATTTCCTGTACCAAAAGTTATGCCAAATAGAACACAGGTTTTAGCCGGGCCAATTAGGTTGGAACACAATAATACTGTAACGAAGGAGGCCATGACCAAATCATAGTAGCGATAATGCCGGCTGGAGGATGGTGGTATTTTTAGGTCTGTCATTGTGGGGTCTCATGTAGGGATTTTAACAGAGGAATGTCTACCAAATTTATAGAGTTAATCGCACCAGCTAGTACCTGGCAGGGGTGTTCAGAATCTCCTAGGTTTTCCACAACTAGAGTAGCGCCAGTTAAGTTTTGCTCCCGCGTGTAATCAGTAACAGTAACTATTACAGTTGGAATTCCAGCGCTTAAGGCAGAATTTAACCCTATAGCGGAATCTTCTATGGCAATACAAGATTGGGGAGGTAATCCCAGCTGTTGCATGGCATATTGGTAAATATCGGGGGCGGGTTTCTTTGCGGTTACCTGGTTACCAGCACCGATTACTGCAAACCAATTTAATGCCTGTGGACCCAAGGTGGTATTAATCAAAGATTCTACATTGGTACGCGAAGTTGTAGTTACTATACCCAACATTATGCCTTGCTCTTTAGCCTCTTGTAACAGGCGGGCAATCCCGGGGCGTAGTGGTATCGTGCTATCGTGCAGTATTTGGTTATAGATTGCGGTTTTGTGTTGATGTAATTCGATTATAAACTCTTGAATATTAGGTATTTGAGGCAGTGCTGGATGATAAGTATCAATAAAGTATTGTATGCGTTCCTTACCGCCGGCTACAGTTAATAATTGCCCGTAGATATCTTCTGACCAACACCAATCTAGATCAAAATCAGCAAAGGCGCGGTTAAAGGCTACACGGTGCCCATCGCGCTCCGTCTCAGCCATGGTACCATCCACATCAAGAAGTAATGCTTGGAATTGTTGCTTATTTTTTGTGGCTCTATTCATAGTGGGAAAACCCAGGTTAACTGGTTGGGCCTTGCTACGGCGTACCTGAAAAAATTGTTTGAGGAGGTTTGAGCTTTCTGTAGCTAGGATACCACCTATGCAGTCAGTACGATGGTTAAACCGGGTGTCAGAGGGAAGGAGCTGGAATACACTGCCGCAAGCGCCGCTCTTTGGGTCGTCGGCACCATACACAACTTTGGACACGCGGGCCTGGACTATGGCTCCAGCACACATTGGGCATGGTTCCAGGGTAGTATATAGGGTGGATCCTGGGAAACGATAATTATCCAGTTGTTTTCCAGCATCGCGTAAGGCCTGAATTTCCGCGTGGGCACTGGGATCGTTACCCGTGATTGATTGATTCCAACCGCGCCCAATAATTTGGTTATCTTGAACCAGAATTGCGCCTACTGGGACTTCGTGGGTACTATTGGCAAAATGTGCTAATTCAAGAGCTTGCCGCATCCATATATAATCTTGATTATCTTCCATTTTTTAAACTAATTTGTCCAATTTAAAGAGGTTTATAAAATATTCCGAAAAGTTTCCACTGTGCAATTAGCGTAATCGCTCCTACGGGCCATCTTGATTGTTCCTATGCCACAGTGTAGGAATGCTACCTGGATGACGCTCCAGCGTTCCACCACCAACCAAACCTGATTGTTCCCACACTGGAGCACGATAACGATCAACTTCACTCGTTATGGTCCGCTGGCCCTAAATCTTTGTCGACAGTTATATCAAACACATTCGCTTTGTTTAATTCATCTGCATCCACAAAATCGCGGATCTCTTTGTGTAGCATAAGTTGAAAATTAGCCAAGTCGGCCATGGTTTCTAGAACTTCCCGTTCCTCAGCTGTTACTTTACCAAACAAATACACCACATAAGCTTTATCTTCATGTTCGGTGCCTTTCAGTTTGGCTCGATAATGCAACAATTGACCACAGGCATTTCCAACATTTTGAACCCGCTTGACCTCTATTACCATATGGTCAGTTAACACATCGACATACCCTGGATACGGGCCAGCCATATAAAACTCTCGCTGACCTCCGATCATACTATGGATGTGGGCTTGGTAAGTTTTTTCCTTAGTAGGTCGAAAAAATAGGATTTTGATCTTTTTATCCTGTTCCGCAACCTGTTTCTGCTGAGTGACTAGTTGTTCATCTTTCGCAGTCAGCTGTTCATCTTTGGCAACCAACTGTAGCCGCAATCCTTCAATCTCCTGTTTCAAATGTTCTTCAACTCGATAATCCAGTTTTTAATTCTACTTTGTCAGATTAGACTTTAGATACATATGTTGATTATACTATGCTTTTTCTTAGCGTAGCAAAGTATTAATAT
>JXSN01000426.1 GCA_001276605.1 Achromatium sp. WMS2 | reverse complement strand
TATAAATTACAAAAATCTGATATTGATAGCTTTTTTACTGCCTCCGGTAAAACTGATTTTAGCCAACGCCTAATTGTTAGTACCACGGACAATTGGTCAGAACATGCCGAGCAAGCGTTAAATAATCAACAACCGCCGGTAATTAGGATCACCTTACATGATTTGGAAGCCAGTAAAATCGATTGGTCCCAATATCAACCCCAGGAGCCGCCGGTGTTACTGGCGCGGAAACAATTGCGGCCCCATCAACAAGATGCGGTACAGGCCGTGTTAGCCGGGTTAAAAGTCGCAGCTCGGGGCAAATTGATCATGGCTTGCGGCACCGGTAAAACCTTTACCAGCTTAAAAATTGCCGAACAATTAGTCGGTGTCGGTGGGATAGTAGCATTTATGGTGCCAAGTTTGGCCTTATTGTCGCAAACTTTGACCGAATGGACTCAGGAAAGCGCCCTCCCATTGCACAGTTTTGCGGTATGTTCGGATGCAGAGGTTGGAAAAAGTAAGAGAACTAAACAGGATGCAGCGGATGAATTGGTAACTTATGTGCATGAGTTGCGTTATCCGGCGACTACGGAGGCTAAAAATTTGGCGAATGCAATATTGCAGCGCCGGGATTTGCAGCATCTAACAGTCATTTTTAGTACTTATCAATCGATTGTGGTATTGCATCAAGCCCAGCAAAAGTTTGGGTTACCCGGGTTGGATTTAATTATTTGTGATGAGGCGCATCGGACTACCGGGGTAACATTTGCGGATACGGCGGAGAGTAATTTTGTCCGGGTGCACAATCAAGAGTATGTGCAGGCCAATAAGCGCTTGTATATGACTGCCACGCCACGGATTTATGGCAATTTAGCCAAGGCTAAGGCGGAAAAAGATAATATTGTGCTGTGTTCCATGGATGACGTGAGTTTATATGGAGAGGTGTTGCATACGTTAAATTTTTCGAATGCGGTGCGCTTGAAGTTGTTGGTAGATTACAAGGTGATTGTGTTGGCAATTGGGGCCAAGTATGTGAGTGCCACGTTGCAAAAATTGTTGACAGATCAGGAGAATATGCAGTTGCATGTGACAGATGCCAGTAAAATTGTGGGCTGTTGGAAGGCGTTGGCGAAGTTTGGGTTGGCTGCCAGTACGGAACAGGGGGTGCCGATGCAGCGGGCGGTGGCGTTTTGTCAGGTAATTGAGCCAACCCAGCCGAATAAGACGCATAAGGTTAGTTCTAAGCATATAAGGAATATTTTCCAGCAGGTAGTGACTGAGTATGTGAATTTTGAGCAGGATAACGGGGTGCCGGCGGAGCAGTTGCCTACCTTAGAATGTAAGGTAGAACATGTAGATGGTAGTATGGGGGCGAGTAAAAAGCAGCAGCATTTGGATTGGTTGCGGGCTGAGGTTGGGAGCAATGAGTGTCGGATTTT
>JXSN01000425.1 GCA_001276605.1 Achromatium sp. WMS2 | reverse complement strand
CTCCAAGTGTAGGGGCAGAAACACCAGGATCTCCATGGGTCGCAAAGGCTGCCAGAGGGTATAATCCAATTAGGCCTAAGATGATAATGAATTGGCCACAATAGCGTAACCGCACCTGTAATTGTTGCAACATTTAATACTCTCTTTGTAAAAAAAACTATCTTGAGTGTGTTTTATTCAATATGCCGCGAGTTGCTATAAATAGTTCTTGTATTAAGCAAGTGGCAATATTATTTTTTTATAATTTTATGCTATATTTAGTGCTATGCAATGCAATCTATGATCAAATCCATGGCTACTGTATTCATAATAGTTTGTCGTAGCAATAAAATTATGGCTTGGTTACTACGAGAATGCTTCCTATTTGAGTATTCTGGGTATGGAAAACTAAGCTAGCATAACCATGCAATGACAGTATCCAGTTTCTTAAGTTATTACGTCAAGACCTTAACTCAAATAGATCGTGATCATGAGGACAATATATAACTATTTTTTTAAGGTTGTTAGTGAGAGTATTGTTGATAATGTTCGACTGCTATTTTATGTTACAATGAGGTTTTAGGATGCTTGGTTTTCTTGTGGCCATAGATACTGCTAAATTCAAATTAGCTTAAGGAAAGTTGTTATGCCAGAAAAAAATGATAAAATTACTGCTCGTGAGCTACTATCCCGCATTGGCTTAGATGATAATATCGGATATGGTCTGGAAGATGCTGGATTTATAGGGGATATAAACGAGGATCTTAGCATAATCTTAAAGCAGCGTTACCAAACATTCACTAAAAAATATAAGTTTATGCCGGGGGACATTGTAACATGGAAACCTGGATTACAGGATCGTAGGTTACCCCGTTATGGTCAGCCGGCGGTGGTCATGGAAGTATTGACTAATCCTATACTAGACCCAGAAAATGAGAGTGGTAGCCCATATTTTCATCAGCGTTTAGACATAATTCTAGGGATAATAGCTGAAGGTGAGGCCGTACGTGGGGAATTGATCACATTTTATTTTGATAGCCGCCGCTTTCAGCCTTGGAGTAGTGGTGATAAAATCTAAAATTGGTATAAATAGATAATATTGATTTGTGATACTAGGCACCATATTTATAATATACAATCGATAATCGTGAAGATATGAATTACGCACAAAAAAATAAATTTGCTCATTTGCTGGCCTGGGGTATGGTTGCTATAGTAACACTTGCATTGTTCACTCACGGCATAAGCTATCCTACAGGTCTTAGAGTTAGAGGCGATGCATATGTATATCTACAAATTGCACGGAGTTTTACTAATTACTTTGATATTATTACCTTTGCTGGTGATAAAACCGTAGGTTTTCCTGCTCTTGAATTTGTGGTGGCCAAAAGTATCCTTCTGTTTACGGCTCATGCCTCATTACTAACTTGGATAAATTTGATTGGT
>JXSN01000424.1 GCA_001276605.1 Achromatium sp. WMS2 | reverse complement strand
TGGTATACCTAAGTTGGGTATGAGTTTATCAAGTTATGGAATTATATGTAATTTATTATCATTGTGTTAGCAGTTACTTTAGTGGTAGGGGACAGCGTCCCCGGCTGCGTTCCCACGCTGGAGCATGCGAATGATCAAATACATGCAATTACGCTACACTAATCGCACTTACGGGCTGGAGCATGGGAACGATTCAGCTACGTTTTGTAATTGTGCTCAAGTATGGAAGCAATTCATAAAACCGTAATATTTGTTATAATTTGATAAATTTATTTTTTTATATAGTTCTTAAGTATTTTACCTTGTTTTATACGTCCAAGTTGGTTGTTATGCATAATTTTATTCGCCAAATTATTTCTGATGATATAAGTTCTGGCAAACATAGTTCGATTGTAACCAGATTTCCACCGGAACCAAATGGTTATTTGCACCTGGGGCACGTAAAATCTATTTGCCTCAATTTTGGGATTGCTGCGGATTACAATGGTCATTGTAATTTACGGTTCGATGATACCAATCCCAGCAAGGAAGGTTTAGAATTTGTTCAAGCCATCATGGAAGACATCCGCTGGCTTGGTTTTAACTGGGGTCCCAAACCCTACTATGCCTCAGACTATTTTGAGACTCTATACCAATTGGCCCATGAGTT
This sequence comes from Achromatium sp. WMS2, assembly GCA_001276605.1. Taxonomy (GTDB): domain Bacteria; phylum Pseudomonadota; class Gammaproteobacteria; order Chromatiales; family Chromatiaceae; genus WMS2. Next base: position 778 of record JXSN01000424.1, on the reverse strand, counting down.
AATCACCAAGGGGCTAGCATATGTGGACGATTCCTCCGGCGAGACTATCCGTGCTAACCGTGGTACTCTTACCGAGCCTGGCACTCCAAGTCCCTATCGAAATCGCAGTCCTGAGGAAAATAAGCAATTATTTACCAAAATGCGGGCGGGCGAGTTCCATGACGGTAGCAGAGTATTGCGGGCTAAAATAGACATGAGTGCGCCGAATATCAATCTGCGTGACCCCATACTTTATCGCATAAAACACGGAGTTACTCATCACCAAACCGGTGCGGCTTGGTGTTTATATCCAACCTACGACTATACCCATCCTATATCTGATGCCCTGGAGGGTATAACTCATTCCCTATGTACTTTAGAATTTGAGGATCATCGGCCTCTGTACGATTGGGTCTTAGCTAATGTCAGTGTACCTTGCACTCCGCGTCAAATTGAGTTTTCCAGGTTAAAGCTTGAATATACCGTATTGAGTAAACGTAAACTTACCTATTTGGTAGAAAATGGTATTGTCGAGGATTGGGATGATCCACGCATGCCAACCGTAGCTGGATTACGGCGCCGGGGCTATACCCCTGAGGCTTTGCGTACCTTTGCTGAGCGTATTGGGATTACCAAGGCTGACAATATGGTTGAGCTTTCGTTACTAGAAAATTGTCTCCGTGACGATCTAGACGCCACAGCGCCGCGCCGTATGGTGGTAATGCGACCCCTCAGGATTATAATTGATAATTATCCACCGAATACTACAGAACAGCTTACAGTTCCTGAACATCCCAAA
>JXSN01000423.1 GCA_001276605.1 Achromatium sp. WMS2 | reverse complement strand
GGAAATTTCATGGTGTTCCCAGTCAAAGTAGTGCGTTAGGAGTCAGCGAGGCTGGTTTGATAGACGGTTTTGCGGTCATTAAAACTCCGTTACGCGCTGCGACCAAGGAGCACTCTGATGTACTTTACAATACCCTGGTAGCAGATATGGCTAATCAAAGGGGGCAGTATGCAGTCGCCGTGCGTCATTATACCAGTGCTGCCAGGCTTAGTAACGACCCCGGCTTAGCCGAACTTGCAACCATGGCCGCCTTAGCCGCTACGGATGATCAAGCGGTAGCTACTAATTTGTCTTTTTGGTTGCTATTGGAACCAGATTCACAATCTGCTGTGCAGCTTGCAGCCTTGATAGCTGCGGAGACTGGTAACATTGATGTTAGTTTAACTCATATCAAGCATTTGATAGATCTTTGCAATGCCGCTGGCATTGATGGTTATCAGGAAACGGTACAGCTCTTGGAACGTTTGGAGGATGTTCAGTTGCGCCTGCAACTTGGCCAGCGTTTATTGGCTACCATTCCCGATGTACCAAAGGCCATGCTTGCTGTGGCTATGGTGGACATTGGAGCAAATGATTTTGCTAAAGCTGAGGGATTAATTCAAAAAGCCTTGGCAAAAAATCCTGATTGGGAGGAGGCTCAATTATTATTGGTGCAGGTTACCAGAACGCTGCATGGGGCTAAGAATGCACAAACAACTGTAGAGACGTTTTTAGCCAGTAGGCCACAAAGCATCGAATTGCGTAGTGTTTACGCAAAACTATTATTGGGACAAAATGATTTTTCTGCCGCTAAGCAGCAGTTCGAGATTTTGCATAAGGCAGAGCCTAAAAATGGAGATATTTTATTTGCTCTAGGCGTTTTATCGCTGCAATTGCAACAACGTACTGCTGCTATTAAGTATTTGCAGGACCTTTACAATTCAGGTGCACACGCGGATGATGCGGCATTTTATTTAGGCCAAATTTTTGAGGATGAGCATAATCTTGAACAGGCTTTGGCTTGGTACGCTCGGGTCAAGTCTGGTAATCAGCTGGATGCTCAGGTGCGAGTGGCTAGAATCTACGCTAGACAAGGAAGCATGGCCCGGGCGCGGGAGATTTTGCAACAGGTTCGTGGTCAACTAAATAGCCTGGGGGTAATTCAGGTAGATCTTACCGAAGCAGAGATGTTACGGGAATTAAAGCTCTACTCAGTTGCCATGGAGGTGTTAACCAATGCCGTTACCAGAAATCCAAATAATCATGATCTTTTATCTGCCAAATTAAAATTAAGTAACCATATACAATAATATTCTCCAAGGCTGCAATTGCAAAAATGCCGCAGGTTAATACAAAACTATAAACGCACTCCGTAACGCTCCTGAACCTTAAGGATATACTGATTGCTAGGTGCACGGTTTAAAGCTTCACTCCACACCTGGCGCGCTTGC
>JXSN01000422.1 GCA_001276605.1 Achromatium sp. WMS2 | reverse complement strand
GGGGCGATTTTAAAAAAGATTCACCATCCCAGCATCATCAGTATTGCCGACTGTGATTACGCGGATGTGGCTCAAACCCGCCCTTATTTGGTCATGGAGTATTTTCCTGGGGTATCTTTGGCTGATTATTTGGAGCAACACGGGGCGTTGTCGATTGCACAAACTGTGATATTAGCTCGCTTTCATCTTCACTAGCAGAGGCTAAACTCGCGCCATCCGGGCTAAAGGCTACAGATTCTACATCACTTGCATGACCAGTTAAGGTCCGCAGTAATGCCCCCTCCGGGCTAAAGGCTACAGATTCTACACCACTTGCATGACCAGTTAAGGTCCGCAGTAATGCCCCATCCTTAAACAACCAAGGATTTAGGTTACGTAATAATGCGCTTATACCAACTAGTATTGGTATTATTAATACAAGGGTTAATAATTTTTTATCTAGTTTGGGTTTAACAGGTGACGAGGTTGATTCATGTGTATTTTGGTGTTCACGTTCTACTTCTGGAAGCTTTCTAGCTAATTCCGCCTCCTCTAGTTTACGTTGCAATTCCGCCTGCTGGTTGCGAGATTCTGTTTCCAGACGCTCGCGGGCTAATTCCGCCTTCTGCAATTTACGTTGCCATTCTGCTTGCTGGTTGCGAGATTGTTCCTCTTGGCGTTTACGGGCTAAATCCGCTTCCTGTTGCTGCTGGTGAATTTTAGTAGCTAATAGCCTAGCTTCGGCCTCATGTTTTGCACTCACCGCCCGCGCTTGCGCCAATTCCTCCTGCAGTTTGGTAACTGTGGGATCTACAACCGAGTCCTGGCTTTCCACTGCAGCTGGTAACTGGTGCAAGATCGGCGCAAAATTTTGTAACCGCTCCTTAGGATTATCTACAATACAATCCCCAATCAGATCAACCAACACATGCTCGCCTAAATCCCGATAGTTGCGCAGTGAAGGATTGGGCACCAAAAACAAGGCTTTGCTCAAAGTCTTACCAAAAGCATACACATCGGACCAGGGGCCAATGAGAGCCTTGATGTTACCTAACTGTTCCGGGGCCGAATATTGAAAAGTACCACCGAGACTAGTTCCTAAAATAGAATGATTAACTAACCCAGACATCACGGTTTGCACCACCCGTTGCCCCGCCACAGCCAATCCAAAATCGATGATTTTTATCTGCAACTTAGAATCATCAATTTGAACTAAAATATTATCTGGTTTAATATCCCGATGCCAGATGCCCTGCTGATGGGCGGCATGCAAGGCTTCGGCTAGCAAGCGAGCTAATATCACAGTTTGTGCAATCGACAACGCCCCGTGTTGCTCCAAATAATCAGCCAAAGATACCCCAGGAAAATACTCCATGACCAAATAAGGGCGGGTTTGAGCCACATCCGCGTAATCACAGTCGGCAATACTGATGATGCTGGGATGGTGAATCTTTTTTAAAATCGCCCC
>JXSN01000421.1 GCA_001276605.1 Achromatium sp. WMS2 | reverse complement strand
CCAGATAAGGTTGGAGGTGCAATGATCAGCCCGTCTAACTCTAAACCAACATAAAGCTCGGGGGGTTCGCCTAATCTCGGGAAATAAATTCCATTTCCAAACCAAAATACCACTTGATCTGGTTTTAACCGGCTATCAGCACGGATTAGATAACGCGGGCTACGTCCCTCTTGTATACTGCCATTAAATCCTGGTTCTAAAGGTTCCGGGCCCAGGTTGGATAGCAGAGGATGCGTTTCAGGAGATGCTGGATGCCACAGCAATGCACCAAAACGTCGCGGATCTCGATAGCGCAAACATTGATTGTCTGGTAAAATCATATCATAATGATCATGGGCGTACACCGGGCTCGTTATTGGTACAATTCTGAGGCTACCTGACATACCGAGGTGTACTATTATGGTACCCTGGGTTATATTGATCAATAAATATTTAGCGCGTCTTGTCACGCTGTGGATCTTGGCACCTGCTACTTGAGATTCGAGTCCTTCCGGTATCGGCCAGCGTAATTGGCGCTGTCTAACTATTAGAGATTGAATATGTTTGTTGGTGAGATGAGGACTAATTCCAATGCGGACAGTTTCAACTTCGGGTAATTCTGGCATGTACGAGACTTAATATATCGAGAAATTTAACGTTAAGTATGTAAACAATATTACCATAAATTTAGTAATTTTAGGCGCTAAGCGCCATATTATACCACCTCAATCTAACATTGAGGCAGTTAATTTTCAGAGGTACTCGAATTTTATTGATTCTGAGATAATACTTATCACTTGCTTTTTTGATAAAAGGTGCTAAAATGCGTGTATGCTACTAAACATGACGAATACCGCTGGAGGGACTATGGGTTTTATCAAAACTTTACGCGAAACCATAAACCGCGGGATGAATAATGCGTGTCAAGAATGGCTTAACCCCTATTACGATAATTTATTATGGTGTTTGGAGTTAAATCAAGTTAGCAATCCACTCGATGACGGTTTGCTGTGGGATATGGGGCAAACGGGCGGTGATGGCTTAAAAGCTGTGGATTCAAAACACCGTAGACCTGATCGTCGGCTGCGTAGCGCGTTGCTTTGTCATAAAAAAGCAGTGCAAGCCAGGAATCGAATTGCTGGTAGAATGGGAACTGAACATAAATGTTTCACCAATGTGATCGTGTGCATCTCTGATATTACCTGGAGGCGTGATATTGCCTCGAACAATGGTGTTAACATTAAAGCGTTGGCTAATAACCTTTGCTGTCGCCATGCCCAGGACTTTAAGGGCAGTATACAAGAGGGACGTAGCCCGCGTTATCTAATCCGTGCTGATAGCCGGTTAAAACCAGATCAAGTGGTATTTTGGTTTGGAAATGGAATTTATTTCCCGAGATTAGGCGAACCCCCCGAGCTTTATGTTGGTTTAGAGTTAGACGGGCTGATCATTGCACCTCCAACCTTATCTGG
>JXSN01000420.1 GCA_001276605.1 Achromatium sp. WMS2 | reverse complement strand
TGGTACCTCAGATGCAAATTATGCGGTGCATAACTACGATGATCGCTCATTCCAAGAGGTGATACCGCACGAACAACTGTTCCTAGGCCATTTCGGGTACACTCCTCGCTTGAAACGGCGCGAAGAAGTTCCCACTGCCAAATACTTCGGGGAAGCTGCGAGCTAAATTGGATGGATCTGGACCCACTGGTACCGTAGAATGACATTGGAAGCAATCCGGTTGTACCGCTAGCTTGTAATGACAACTATTGCAAAATTGTCCTTTGGCGTCAACTGGTATGGGTTGTCCACTGTTGTCATATTGCACATGGCAAGCAATGCAAGCGGCTAAACTATTCTTAGTTTCCCTAATACCTTCATGTACCGTAATATCACGCTGGTGCCTAATCAGCTCCATATGGTTACGCCGCATAAAATCTTTGGGGCGTACACAATTTTCTAATTTTGCAGCTTTAGCAGAATCCTTAACCGCCTGCGCCTCCGTTTCGGAGGAGCAACCGCTTATCAGGGCACCACAGGCCCCAACAAGCAGTGCGGCGATTAAGACCCTGCCTTTATTTAAGGTCAAGGTCATCAACATACTTCCCCTTATTCACCCAATCCCATTTGGATGTAGCCGGTTGGACACACATCCGCGCAAATATGACAACCGATACACTTAGAATAGTCAGTAGCCACATAGCGCCCGGTGGTAGATTCTTTTTTATTCACCCGATACACGGCGGTTTGTGGACAATAAATCACACAGTTGTCGCATTCAAAACACATGCCGCAGCTCATGCACCGCTTGGCTTCGGCTATGGCTTCATCCTGAGATAGGCCGATGAGGCGTTCTTTGAAGTGACCTAGAACTTCTTCGGCAGTGGGAACTTCTTCGCGCCGTTTCAAGCGAGGAGTGTACCCGAAATGGCCTAGGAACAGTTGTTCGTGCGGTATCACCTCTTGGAATGAGCGATCATCGTAGTTATGCACCGCATAATTTGCATCTGAGGTACCACGTAAATCGCCAGCACTAGCATCGAAAGCTGTTGGTGCCAACGCTTGTTCCATCAGTTTGTTCAATAGGTTGAAGTGGTGCACGTCAACCTTAGGCCGTTTTTTGTGTTCTTGACCCTGTAAATAGACGTGAATGGATTCAGCAGCAATGGAGGCTTGTCCAATAGCGGTGGTTAATAGATGGGGCCGGATAATATCTCCAGCCACAAAATGCCCTGCTTTACCAGGTACTTGGTAGAAGGCGTCGGCATTAATAAAGCCACGTCCATTATTAAAAGCATCTAAACCGGTTAAATCACCACCTTGACCTACGGCGGCTACTATCAAATCGGCTTCTAAAATCTCTGGATCCGCACCCTCGACCGGACTGGGACGACCATTTTTGTCTACAGTACAGGCTACAATTTTCAGCCCGGTAGCCCGTCCCGATTCGTCTTTGATCAGTCCGATAGGCAT
>JXSN01000419.1 GCA_001276605.1 Achromatium sp. WMS2 | reverse complement strand
TAAATTGCCATAAATCCGCGGCGTGGCAGTCATATACAAGCGCTTGTTAGCCTGCACATACTCTTGATTGTGCACCCGGACAAAATTACTCTCCGCCGTATCCGCAAATGTTACCCCGGTAGTCCGATGCGCCTCATCACAAATAATTAAATCCAACCCGGGTAACCCAAACTTTTGCTGGGCTTGATGCAATACCGCAATCGATTGATAAGTACTAAAAATTACTGTTAGATGCTGCGAATCCCGGCGCTGCAATATTGCATTCGCTAAATTTTTAGCCTCCGTAGTCGCCGAATAACGCAACTCATGCACATAAGTTACCAATTCATCCGCTGCATCTTGTTTACTTCTCTTACTTTTTCCAACCTCCGCATCCGAACATACCGCAAAACTGTGCAATGGGAGGGCGCTTTCCTGAGTCCATTCGGTCAAAGTTTGCGACAATAAGGCCAAACTTGGCACCATAAATGCTACTATCCCACCGACACCGACTAATTGTTCAGCAATTTTTAAGCTGGTAAAGGTTTTACCGGTGCCGCAAGCCATGATCAGTTTGCCCCGAGCTGCGACTTTTAACCCGGCTAACACGGCCTGTACCGCATCTTGTTGATGGGGCCGCAATTGTTTCCGCGCCAGTAACACCGGCGGCTCCTGGGGTTGATATTGGGACCAATCGATTTTACTGGCTTCCAAATCATGTAAGGTGATCCTAATTACCGGTGGTTGTTGATTATTTAACGCTTGCTCAGCATGTTCTGACCAATTGTCCGTGGTACTAACAATTAGGCGTTGGCTAAAATCAGTTTTACCGGAGGCAGTAAAAAAGCTATCAATATCAGATTTTTGTAATTTATAATCTGCGGCGTAAAATTTACATTGAATGGCGTGTAATTTTTGATCGCCCCGGGTTTGGGCAACTAGATCAATCCCCACATCCCGGGCATCTAAGCCTTGTGCTCTGGCCCAGTCTGGATAAGTCCAAACTTGTGCGTATAAGTTTTGGTAATAGGGTTCATGTTGCAAGTAGATTAAGGTTAGTTGTTCGAAATAAGCACCTTGTTCGCGCATATTGGCGGCTTGGTGGCGTAAAGTGGTTAATAGTTTGCGTAGAGCAGACATGGTGGGTTCCTGGTTATCCGGGTGAGGTTAGATGGATTTCTAGGTGGAGTATGGGAATGATCAAAAGAGTATTTTAAACTATCCTGGTATAAATGCAAGCTTTTTTGTGGAGGTGTGGTGGGGACGCTGGAGCCAGGTGGGGTACGCATTGCGTACCTAAAGCAATATGGTGCAATGCCCGTTGGTTATTGCACCCTACGGGCTAGGCTACACGCGGCGGGATTCACTGCGTTTCTCCCGCCCTACGGACTTTTAGTACCTAAAGCAATATGGTGCAATGCCCGTTGGTTATTGCACCCTACGGGCTAGGCTACACGCGGCGGGATTCACTGCG
>JXSN01000418.1 GCA_001276605.1 Achromatium sp. WMS2 | reverse complement strand
GACCAATTTCGCCTGTATGCTATCAGCACCAGGTTTCCTGAAAAACTATCGCAACAGATTACACTTATCCAGGTGCAAGCTGGAATTTACGATATTCAGTGGGGTACCGACCTCATCCGGATAATCGTGCTCAACCAAATTGCGCAACAACCGCAAAATGCGTTATGGGGTATGTTAAGTGGTGATTTAAAATTAATTCAATGGGGTAAACAACATTATCAAGTGCATGATGAGCGTATTAATCACGTCATGCAGCAAATATTTGAGCATTACAATCTGGAGGGTTTAGCCATGCCTTACACCTTGGATGATTTTGAACGCGACTACCTAAGAAGCCATGTGCATTTATTGCCACCTGCAGACCGACTGAAAGGGTTAAGACCGGAGGAAAGGCTAGAGGGGCTAAAACCAGCCGATCTGCTAAAAAGTCTTAAACCAGAGGAGCGGTTAGAAGGCCTAGAGCCGTCGGACCGGTTAAAAGGCATGCATTCTGAAGATATTATACGCAATCTTGATGCGCAAGAACTAAGTAGACTCCAAGAATTATTAGCAGCACATAAGAAGCAATAATCAATAAATATGGCGCGGATATCCAAATAACTGGAACAGGCAAGTTAGGCACAGCGTAACGTGCCCAGTATATGACTATTTTAAATTACTGGAGCACACAACATTCAAGTTTCAATTGAACAGCAAGATCGTATAGGTGTGATATATCCTAAATACCCCAAGCAAACATCGGCTATGGCTGTGGGACCAGCAGATCATGTTTGGACCTTGCGTGAGATTTTAACTATTAAATTTGAGCCATTTATTTATCAAAATATTGGCGGGTGAGCACCTAAAGTCGCGCTACAATCTTGGAATTATATACCAATAACTTACTCATGGTTTCCACGTAGAAGCTTGAACTTCGCGCTCGAATATAGGGACCAGAGATATACATCCTCAGATTACATCCAGCGTCCCCATTAGCACTGAATTACACCGTATAAACCTATCTACAGCATAGTCACAAAAATGATTGTTATTTTTTTTCCAAGCTGTTAAGATTAGTAGCATCATATGGAAGCGGTGGGTTGGCTTACCATTGCGAGACTATGATCGCGCTGGCTTCCTTCGTCTAGTGGTTAGGACACTGGCCTCTCACGCCGGCAACAGGGGTTCGAGCCCCCTAGGAAGCGCCAACCTCTCAGCCTCAAGTTGTACTCAGTACCATATCAACCACGTGTTCCTTGCCCTATACCCCAATCTGTACCAACACCCATGCCAGCCCCTACCGATACCAGCGTACTAGCAAGTGTATTAGCGCATTGGCCAGAATTTGCGTACGCCAATCTACAAATCATAGACATGGGACTGATTAACCTAACGGTAAAGGTGACTACTGCCACCAAATCAGCCGTGCTACAACGCCTACACCCAGTTTTTTCCGCAACTATCAATGCTGACA